>CAYZVB010000100.1:0-15596 GCA_964481315.1 uncultured Granulosicoccaceae bacterium | reverse complement strand
ATACCGGCACGGAACACTTCGGCGACATAAGCAGAATAGCCAAGCACCAGAGCAACCGTGCCCCAGATATACGGTGAATTATAAGGCCGTGGCAGGCCCAGACCGGGAATGCCGAAACCAATCAGATATACCAGCAATATGACCGGCACACCGCGCAGCACATCGGTATATACCGCGCCGAATAACCGCAGTGGAAACAACGCCGGGCGCCGGGTATTTCGGGCCAGCGCAATAGCCAGCGACAACAAAAATATTAGCGGTGCGGACCAAAGAAATATTTTCAGATCAACAACAAACGCTGACAACAACTTCGGAAACGTTTTAACCAGTATTTCCCAGTTAAAAAAACTGTTCTTAACCGCATCCCAGCCGGGTGCAAGCGGTACGAGTAAAAACAGTGCCAGTATTACCAGCATCACTGAAGCAAACGACACAATGATGCTGCGTCGTTTGATACGGCGGTCGTGCAGTTGTCGTCTGGTTGGTTGCAGTGCGGTAGCGCCGGTGGAAACGCAGACTATAGCGTTTCTTAGTCTGTAGCCGGTAGAAGCGCCGGCCGTTGAGTACCGGAACAGGCTTATACCCGCTCCGGTGTTTTTTATATTTAAGTACTGTGTTTATTTATTCAGATCAATCACCGGTACACCGGCACCATCACCGAGCCACTGGCTTTCAATCTCTGCCATCTTGCCGTCGGCTTTGAGGCTGGCGATAGCTTCATCGACACAGGTTTTTAACGGGTTACCCTCAGCCATTAACAAACCAAAGTTATCCGGTTCAATGGACGCCTCTACCGGAAACTGGCCGACAATCTTACCGCCATCAATCTGAACGGCAGTGGCAAAAAGCGCAGACGGTAAGTCGAACACCAGCGCATCGATCTGGTTGGCGCTAATAGCGGCAATCACGTTGGCGTTATCGTCATACAGCAGCAGATCCTGCTCCGGCTTGACCACATCGTTTAAAAAGGTCTGGCTGGTTGTACCGGCGGCAGCACCGAACCGCAGCTTACGCAATGCAGAACCGGTTGGGTCTACATTTTCAGCCGTGCTGCCCTCTTTAACGACTACCGCTACCGCCGTGGTGTAATACGGTGCAGAAAAATCGACGACTTTTTCGCGATCTTCGTTGATTGAGTACTGTTGAATATTGAAGTCGAAATCTTTTTCACCTGGCTGTATGGCCTCGTCAAATGACGTGCGAACCCAGTCGACCTGAGACGCATCGAAACCCATTGCACCGGCAACAGCGTAAGCGGTGGCGGCTTCGAAGCCGTTGCCGCTGGCCGGATCATCGTCCATTACCCATGGCGCATAGGCCGGGTTGCCGGTCGCGATAGTTAACCGGCCTTCGCTGATCGTTTTGCCACTGGCACACTCTGCCGCCACGGCTGCGCCGCCGGCAATCAATGAGCCCGTCAGCAGTGAGGCTGCCAGTAAACTGTGTGTTATTTTCATGGTGTTTCCTGTCTGTGAAACCTGCCAGCAGAGTAAAAGCAGACACTCGGAAAATCAAGGAAAGCGCACTTTGATCAACACCTCAACCGGCCGGCCGGACGGCACCTTGCTGCACCTGTAACTGGTACAAATGCAGCGTTTCATCACGCGGCCACTCAGGCGATGAATACACCACGCCCTGCTCCCAGAATTCCTGGCCATGCCAGGCCTCGCGCTCATCGCGGCGTTGTTCGTAATGCGCGATAAGTTCGGCTCGCATGGCGTGCTGACGATCAAAGGTGCCAGCGTCGGTAATCAGATTGTTCAGCTCGTACGGGTCAGATTTAAGATTGTACAGCTCGTCTCCGGCGCTGTAGGCAGATACGTATTTCCAGTCGTCTGCGTAGAGAATTTTCTGAAAGCACACATCGCCGGAGTGTCCGAAGTGATCGCAAATCATATGCGTGCGCGAGTGCTCACCGCGAATTAATGGCAAAAGATCTTCACCGTCCAGTGACAACGGGTGCTCCACAGTTGCTTCTGCAGCACTCAGCACCGTGGCGGTAACGTCGAGCAGGTTTACCGGATCGGTCACTATTGTTTCGGGTTTGATTTTTCCGGGCCAGCGCATCACCAGCGGCACACGCCCGACTTCTTCGGTAAACGACGAGTATTTGTCCCACCCGGCACCGTGCGCGGCAATGCCATCGCCGTGGTCTGCGGTCACCACCAGCAGCGTATTGTCGTCCAGCCCCAGCTCACTCAGACAGTTGGTCACGCGCGCGATGGCAGCATCCGTCTGTAAGCCCGACGCATAGCAGCGCGCCAGTACGGTTTGCCAGATCTCCCAATTCGGCCAGCGTTCGAAGGCACGGTGCTGGCAGCGCAGGTCTCGCTGTATGCGATAGCGCAGCGGTTTGTCTTCAAGGGTTTCATCAAAGCTCGGGTACGGCGGAATATCAGCCGGATTCACCTGGTCGGCAAACTCACGGCTCGGGTAGTAGGGATGATGCGGGCCCCACAGACTCACGACCATGCTAAAGGGCTGCGAGCAACCGGCAGCGGCAATCTCACGCAGCCGGTCGGTGGCCATGTTGGCAACGAAAAACTGTTCGTGCACCTCGGCCGGCCCCGACAACACACCCGCACCATCCATGTAGTCCCACGGTTCAGCAGGTGTCATAGGTACAGTGGTGCCGTTAAGGTCGGGCTGCAGCAAATGGTGTTCAATATGGCAGTTCGGGTGGGGCTGACCGATTCGCTGCAGATACTCGCGATAAGCATCACACGAATAAACGTTGCCGTACTCCGGCAGGCTCCAGCCGCTAAGCCCGTAGTGCGCTGGGCCATTGTTGGTGCCTACGTGCCACTTGCCAACGTAGTGGTTGTCGTAACCGGATTGCGCCAGCGCCTGGCAATACAACACTTCGTCTTCGCGAAACTCGGTGCGGTTGTACGGAATCGGGTATTCACAATTCCAGCGCATGCCGTGTTTATCGGGTCGCTTGCCGGTTAGCAGACTGGCACGCGAAGGCGTACAAACAGGAGTAATCGCATAAGCACGGTCAAACCACGCGCCCTGTGCCGCCAGTCGTTCAAGATGCGGCCACCGATATGCATAGCCGCTGGCACCGTAGTGGCCGGCAAACGCAACATGGTCTGCAACAATGACAACGATATTCGGTTTGTGTTGAGTCAAGGTGATTAATATTCCGGTAAAAATTGCACTGGCTGTTGCGCATACCTGCACGAGTCATCGGTATTTTGAGCTGCAGGTCGGCCGGCAGTTCAACCAAACAATAGTTAGTATGACTCAATCGTATGATACCGGGGTAACAGGCAATCTGATCACGCAGCAGTTCTTTTGCTACCATAACCAGTTACCGTGCAGACGCACAGCCCGGGAGCACACCCGCATTGACCAGAGTACCCAACCCATGGTGACCGAAGCTGAAGCATTTTGCTTATCCTGTGGAGTCGCCAGAAATCGCGGCAGCAACTGCGACTACTGCGGCAGGATGTACGTCGATGCCGCAAAGTCAAACGCAAAACCCAAACAGCATCGTGCGCTCGCGCCGAAATACAGCATCAGCAAAAAAAACAACGAAACGGTGATTAGCTGGCGCTGGAAAAACCGCTCGACGTGGTTTCTGCTTGTAGTGGCGTTATTTTGGATGGGCATAGCGCTGTCGATGGGCGGAGAGCTGTTCCTGACCAATCCGCGGGCCACTTTCCCTATACCGTTATTGCCAGTGCTGGTCGGTCTCTTCCTGCTGGCTCAGGCAATCGTTAAACTGACCAATAAAACATCAATCCACGCCAGCCGGCAGTCGCTGAGTATTCGCCACTATCCGCTGCCGTGGCGCAAGAACATTCGCTACAGCAAAAGCGAAATCAGTCAGTTGTTTGTAACTACTGTCGAACGACGCGACGAGCACCGCACCTGGAAAGCACCGGTACTGCAACTGGCGACTACCTCCGGTGTACGCCACGCCATTCTGAGCGGCTACAATGAGTCCCAGTTTGCAGACTTTGAAACACTGAAACATGAAATACAAAGTGCGCTCGGTATTGACGACAACGCATAGCGCCAAGCGTTTCAGACTGTAAAATTCAATTCAAAAGCTTCAGGTCAAAAGTTTCAGGTGGCTCCCACATCGGTGCCTGCAATCGCTGGCACCGAATCCCTTCACAACCACTACTCCTGTCACCCGCTGATTAACCACACACTCAGGTTCTGCTGACCGGATAACTTTTGTAATCGTAGTAAAGCGGCAGGCCAGTAAATAATCGATATGCCAGCGCAGCTTTTTATCAGACCGCAGGTGGCGGGCAATTCTTGCATCAATGTTTTTTCTTGCTGAACCGGTGTAGACATAACTGCCTGCTGGAAATTCAAACAGACCAAGCTTTCCAACCGTAATATGCACCGTTTGATTTACGGCAATAAACAATTGATACGTGATATTGCAGGCCAATTTCTTAGTTCACTGAAGCTGCTTCATTCACCCCGGTTACCAGTAGTACCCGGTTCTAATAAACATTTCCTCGGCAACATCCCGCACATAACCTACGCGAACATCCCATCGCTTGCTTTTGCCAAACGCAAGTTCGAGTTGAACACGGTTTCGTGTCGACGCCGTTAGGCCCGGTGTCTTCATGCCGTTCAATAATTCCATGTAAACGAACACCGGAGGTGATAGTTCCCGATACACCCGACTGCAGCCTGAGCGCCAGGGTACCATTACGACCATACGATCTTTGCAATCTCGCGCCAGCCAGTATGAATCCGGTTATCCCCTGTGACAGCCGACTGGCTTTGCCGATCATCCAGTCACTCATCAGGCGCAGACAGTTGGTGCATGAATTGTTCGGCGCATCAAACCCAAAACGAAAATGCCATGAAGTGCCCGAATCACCGGAGAGCCCGGTAATGGACGGAGCCAGATTGGTGACATTCAAAAAGTCCAGACGACGCAATCGCAAGTCGTCAGAGCTGGCGCGCACTGTAGTGTCGAGCACGGTAAAGTTACCGGTGGCACTTCGCCCAAGGTTAAGACCAAGAAAATCGAAATAAGCCGGCCTCAATCGCAGCTCTGCAGTGTCACCAATTGTACTATTGGACACTACTGAAAACGCCAGAAAGCCCGGGCGTTGCGCCAGATGTGGCGCAAAGGGCTTAACATCTGTTCGCTCCGCACTTTCGTTCACCGGTAGCGCAAAGCGCTTTATTAACACCTGCTGCTTGTTACCGGCAGCAATATCATCATCTTCATTAAGCCGTAAACGGAATTCGTAGTAATCAATCAAAGCATCAATAATAGCCAGCTTTGACTCCAGCGGTTTTGCGTTAAAAACCGCGCTACTTAAATCGAGCGTTTCAGTAACGAGACGGGTAAACTCGCGACGATCAGCATTGTTTAACGCGAAGTATCGCTGGTGGAAACGACTGCGACGGGACGGATGGTAGCGAATGTCGCTGACCAGTGGCTTGCCGTTAATACTGGATTCCACCAGGCTCGAAAACACATTGTATGGCATTGTCCACGGCATAAATTCCGGAACCAGCTTTGCGGGCGTCACAAGCGCCAGCAGCTTTGCTATTTGATACGCACAATTTTTTCTAAAAAAGTAATAGGTCAAACTGGCTTTTTGCAGCTCCCACGTATGTGCGAGAATCAGCTCTATTTCCTGCGAATTTAAGTTAAGCTCATATTCCCATACATCGCGCAGATCTTCCTCGCCATATTTTGCCATGTGACGATAAAACGGCTGCGGTTCAAACACCGCGTCGTAGCCACCAAAAATGCCCTTAATGAAGTACGTAATACCACCTTCATTATCAGGCACGTTAGCACCGAAATTCACCGTTTCATCTAACAGATCGTAGCTTTGAACCTGTTTAACGCTGTTGAACTTAAGAAAGTTATGCCCAAAGTAAGAGGCCGGGCTTTTCATGTGCCCGGTGGCAAAAACCATACTGATTGAACCAGTCGTATTGGTTGCCAGTCGCGATATTCCGTACATTCCTTCTTCGGCAGGTCTCGCGCTAGTGCTATCTGTTTACGCAGCCAAATAAACCGTGCCGGAAAACGGCACTGCACTTCATGGGTATTTTCACGAAGCGCCTCAAGCGTGGCTTCAAGCTCCGCCAGCGGGTCGGAAGCGCCTGTGTCCGAGAGAAAGAACTCACTGCCATTGATTGCACTGTGAGTTGCGGCGCCAATCAGTGACGGTTCATGATGAAGCAGCGTTAGCCAAACCCGGTGGGTGGCAATTTCCCGCATGCGCTCATCAGCAACTACTGCACTTGTCGCCGCATTGGCCCCCGCACTGGACAACATACTGTACAGAAGCATCGCAGCCGCCAACATACAAACAACAGAATAGCTGCCGGCACTTGCCATTGATCTGCGCATCGAAAAATTCCAGTCTGTCAATGCGTCAAATCACCCATAAAAAAACCTGCGTACGAGGTACGCAGGTTTTTCTGTTAACACAGTATTGCTAAAGAATTAGCCGACTTTGCAAGCCTGCTCTGCACGCAAATTTACTGACTCGTACAATGTGAACACTTTGTTAAGATATTCGCTGCTGTCATAGCCGGGTGCACTAAGTGCTTCAGCCATATCTGTACGAACCAGCGGCATTGCAGCTGCCTGGCCCTGTGCATCACAACCTGCCAGTTCCAGTACCGCTACCAGATGCTCTCCGGTACCACGTGCTGCGTCTTCAATCAGAGACGGATACGCTTCATTGATGAAAGCTGCAGTAGAAGCAGTTTTCTCAGCACAGAATGTGTCTGCTGATGCAGTTGCCGAGGTATACGCGTACGAACCAAGCGCACCGGAGACCACGTTGAGGCCAAGCGCCAGTCCACGCTGGTCTTCGCTGGTCTTCGCTGGTCTTCGCTGGTCTTCGCTGGTCTTCGCTGGTTAGGATTAGCCCCCAAAAGCACTCTTCTAATGCGGTTTTGAAGTCACGCTCCTGAGCCGCAACGTTTCCGTTTAGAGATAAAACACAGACCAGTGCCGCACAAATGGATATTATTTTTGTTTTCACTTACTAAGTCCTTGATGTTTACTGGAATGCCAGCGTTACCACAGTAAAGTTACGTGAAAAGTTACACATCCGCAGCCATCTGTCAGCGCCGTAAACGGCACACCGCCTAAATGATTCAACCGCCGGTCCTTTGCGACCTGCGCCACTACTACTATCCTGCGGCCGGCTACTGCCTAACCTTCCAGCGGCTGAATAAAATCAGCGCCAGCACCACTGACAACGCAGACAACAGAAACGGGGCTGCGGGCAAATACACCGGCGCATTGTCTGCAGTAAAATGACTAAATACCCGGGTCATTACAAAAGGACTAATAATCGTAGCAAGCGCCGTTAGCGAACTCATCGCACCCTGTAGCTCCCCCTGTGCGTTGTCCGCGACGCTGTTGCTCATCAGCCCCTGCAGTGCGGGTACTGCGACCGCACTGAACACACTGATTGGCATATAGGCAAACACATGCCACGTTTCGGTCATAAACGGGTACACCAGAAATGTCAGCAGATGCATACACATACCGAATATTGCCGTTACCCGCTCACCGAAACGTTTTAAAATAGGACGAATCAGCAAGCCCTGAATAATCACAATACCGAAGCCGTAAGCCGCCAGAGACAAGCCAACCATACGGGCATCCCAGTTAAACTGAGCGCGCCCGAAAAATGCCCATACCGACGGGTAAACAAAAAAAGCAATGCTTAACAGCAGAAACACCATTAACATTGGAAACATGCCGGGCAGCTTTTTCATTTGCTGAAATGCACCAAACGGGTTGGCACGCTTCCATTCAAACGCCCGACGGGTTTTGTCGGTGACAGTTTCAGGCAGCACAAAATACCCTAACAGCATATTGGCAAACGCCAGTGCCGCTGCAGCATAGAACGGCGCCCGTGATCCAAACTCTGCCAGCAACCCGCCGAGCATCGGACCCAGCACAAAACCAACGCCAAAGGCTGCCCCGAGCAACCCGAAGTTTTTCGCTTTGTCTTCGTTAGTAGAGATATCTGCCATATATGCAGATGCAGTCGACTGTGTAGCCGCCGTAATGCCACCAACAAAACGTCCGATAAACAACAGCCACAGCGACTGCGCCAGCCCCATGACCAGATAGTCCAGTGCCATCACTAATAGCGCCACCAGTAACACCGGCCTGCGTCCGTACGCATCGGATAAACCGCCAATGGTTGGTGAAAACAAAAACTGATTAATGGCAAACACCACTGTCAGCGTACCACCCCACAGAGCAGCCTGACTGAGATTGACGTTACCAACCTCCTGAATAAGGTCGGGCATGACCGGCATAATAATGCCGATCCCCATCGCGTCGAGTACCACGGTAATAAAAATAAAAAGTACGGGCAGACGCATTGAATTAAGGGATCCGGAAGGCGGTGAATGACAGAGCAAGTGTACCTGCCCTGCGAGCAGGCAATTATTATTTTGTTATGAGGTCACGCAGGTATGCACCAGTGCAGAGCGTACTTGATAGTTATAGTCGTACCGGCAGATTATTGTACCCGCGAAAGCGTGCCAGCGGCATTCGTTCGGGTTCACCTGCGGCTTTCATTTCAGGGTATTTGCTGATCAGCCGCGTGAAAGCAATACGGCCTTCATAGCGGGCAAGCGTAGCGCCCAGGCAAACGTGAATACCGGTAATAAACGCTATGTGCCTGTTAGGCTTGCGGGTAAAGTCGATTTTATCCGGCTGTGGAAAAACTTCAGGGTCACGATTCGCACCGGCAATGGACGTATGAATATAGGTACCTGCGGGAATAGCCTTACCACCAATAAGTGTCTCTTCAGTGGTGGTGCGATTTCCGATTTGCAGCGGGCTTTCGTAGCGCAGTATTTCTTCGACAGCGCTTTCAGCCAGTGACGGGTCTTCCCGCAATAACTGATACTGATCAGGCGCCTGCAGTAACATGCCAACGCCATTGGCCATTAAACTGGTGGTAGTCTCATGCCCTGCGTTAAGCAGAAAAATGCAGTTTTGTATTAGCTCTTCCTGGGTTAGTCTGCGACCTTCAAACTCACCAAAGATCAACGCTTCCAGTACCTCGCCCTGCCCTGCACCTGCGGGATTGGCGCGACGGTGATTGATAAGATCATTGAGCATATCACTGAATTCGGCCACCGCTTCGTTGCCACTGTCCAGTCGCTGTTGCGACACTACCGGATCGAGTGCGCCGAGAATTGCCAGTGAGTAACCGCGTAGCTTGTGCCTGTGTTCCTGCGGTACGCCCAACATAAACGAAATAACTTCGGTAGGCAGGCGCATCGCAAATGCACTGACAAAGTCGACATCACCGGCACCGGCCAGATCGTCCAGCAGCCGGTCGACGATGTCTTCAATCAGTGGCTCCATTTCGGCGAGCTTGCGTGGTGTAAAAGCGTGCGCAAGCAATTTTCTGACAGTCGTATGGTACGGCGGATCATTAAAGATAAGACTGGTGGTGTGGTGTGTGTACAACGGACCATCACCAAACTTGTCTTTAAAGGTAATGGTTTTGTCAGAGAGCATACTGCGATCCTGATACACCGCCTTTACATCTTCATAACGCGTCAGATACAGCGAGCCGTCGGGATTGAAATGCACCGGGTCGTGCCTGCGAAGGTCGGCAAGCACAGGATACGGATTGTTGATAAAGCTTCGGTCTATGGCATTCAGATCGAATTTTTTAGCGTCATCGGCATGCATGTTTGCTACACCTTCAACTGCAACGGAGCTTTTACGGCGTACAAACATCGGCCGCCATGCTATAGCCCAGCGGGTTTTTGCACCTGTAAAAACAAACGGCGGCAGTCGGGTTACTCAACGCCTTCGACTATCACAACATCTGAATCAGCACAGCGATTGCGTATAGCCCTGGCTGCCTGATACTCCGGACTGTGATAAGCCGCCAGTGCGGTTTCGTAGTCGGGCCATTCGATCACGACATTTCTTTTATGGGTATTGCCTTCCATCCCTTCACACTTACCGCCGCGAACCACAAAGTTTGCGCCGTATTTTTCATACACCGGTGCGCCCGCTTTCAGGTAGTCGGGATAGTTTTCTTCGTCGGTGACCGTAATGTGGGCAATCCAGTACGCTTTCGGCATGAGTTCCGCCAGTTGGTTGTTCGAGCCGCTATCTTAGGGCGTTTGCATGCCACGGTACAATGTTGCATTGCACCGCAACGCAGGCAACTCGGCGGACGATTACCCGGGCTACTCGCCGGTGGTGCCAGAAATTGTCACGCCCAGCGGTCCGCGCGGAACCACAAGCTCTACTGACTGACCATCGCGCAATACTTCGATGATCACCGGCTCGTCTCTCTGGCCGGAAGTGGTGGCACTTCGAAGGTCTGCAAACGTAAAGATACGTTCGTCGGCATAGCGAAACAAAATATCGCCGTCGGTCACTCCGGCATTGTCGGCCGCCGAGTTAGCAATGATGCTGTCGATTTTGACGCGGTTGTAACGCCCTTCGGCAAGCAGCAGTTTGTCGTAGTTTTCATCACCCAGGGAATCACGCAGACGGCTGTCACGGTTTAACTCGCGAAGCTCCTGTCGAAAACGGTCGGAGTTTACCCAGCCTTCGCGAGTCGCAATATCCCGCAAATCAAGACGCTGCAGTTGTACCTGGTTGCGGATGCTGCGAATTTCATCGACGGTGAACGGATCGAACCCGGCACTCAGCAGCTCGTCGCTCGACACCGCCGCGGGTCCGGCAGGCTGCTCAGCAATGCCAGGTATCTGTGGTGTCTCTACTGCAGCAAGTGCCAGTTCAAGATCGGATATTCGGGCCTCTGCCTGTTCAATGCGGTTGATCAGTGGCTGCAGGAGGTCACCGGAGATATTGTCGCCTGCAACCTTCTCGCTTGATTCTTCGTTGCGCTCTTCAACCACAGCGAGCGGCGAGCGCACTTCCGGTGGCAACAGTTCGGACGTTTGTTGCGTTGCGCTGTCGGAACCGGAGTTCGACGCGAGTATCGCACCGGCGCCAACCAGCAGACCCGCTGCGAAAATAAGGAGTTTTGCAATCAACCCGTTGATCCCGTTTTCGTATTACCGGAAATCTGGTGCTGAACGGCATTAAATTCAACGCAACACCAATACGAAACACAATATTGCCAACAAGTTTGCTAGGCGGCGCTCGACTCTTCATGTTGATTCAGCAAGGCTGTAAACGCATTGAAGTCAATCGGCCGCTCGAACAGAAAGCCCTGGTACTCCTGACAGTCATAATTGCGAAGCGCCTGCACTTGCTCCTGCGTTACCACCCCTACAGCGACTACATCAAGCTTGAACAACCGCGCCAACGATACAATGAGTTCTACAATCGGCTGTGCTGTGTCGAGTTGAGAAATAAATGATCTGTCGATCTTCAGGCAGCGAATCGGATAACGATGCAGATACGCAAGGTTTGAATAGCCGGTGCCGAAATCGTCAATGGCAATGCGAAACCCGTAATCAACAAGCGCATGGAGTTTATCAATCGTTTGCTGATCATGGCCCAGAAGTACCGACTCAGTGATTTCGAGTTCGAGGTTTTCGGGGTTGCCTCCGTTAGTCTGAACTATGTTGAGTAAGTCTTCGACCAGAGAGTCTTCACCGAACTGCAAAGGTGAAAGATTGACCGACACACGCACGTTGTGCCCCTGCTTTGCCCACTCTTTTTGCGCCATCACAGACTGGCTAAGTACAAACTTGCCCAGCGTGCCAATCAGCCCCGAGGCCTCACACGCCGGAATAAACGCAGCCGGACTCACAATACCGCGTTCGGGGTGAATCCAGCGCACCAGCGCTTCTGCACCGGTGATAATATTTTTTTGCACATCGACCCGTGGCTGAAAGTAGGTAACAAATTGCCCTTCATGCAACGCTACCATCAATTCTGATTCAAGGTTAATGCGTGACTCAACCGCTTCGCTAAGCTCTTTGGTGAAGAATGAAAAGTCATTGCGACCATTGTCTTTTGCATGGTACATCGCAAGGTCGGCGTGTCTCATGAGGTCATTGATGTTACGTCCGTCGGCAGGAAACACACTGATTCCAATTGACGGCGTGACACGCACCTTTCGCCCCTGCAGAGTGAACGGTTTTGACAACTGCTTTTGTACATCGCGGGCAACCTTTCGTGCTTCACTGCCGCTTTTAAGCGGCCCCAGCAACAGTAAAAACTCATCGCCACCAAGCCGCGCTACATTGTCTACACCCAACGCCAGACGCTTCAACCGGCTGGCGACTTTTATCAATAAAGTGTCACCCGCATCGTGACCAAGAGTGTCGTTAATATCTTTGAAGTGATCGAGGTCGATAAATATCAGCGCGCCTTTACCGCCCTGCGCCTGAATTTGTTCGATGTGGCTTTTAAACACCATTGACACATAGTTTCGATTTGGCAGACCGGTTAGTGTGTCGTGTTCGGCAAGAAACTGCGCACGCTCTTCTGTCGCTTTGAGGCGTGAAACATCAACCTCACTAATAAGCCACGCAGTATCACCGGATACCGCGTCGTGACAACGCCTGGCAGTAATATCGTGCCAGCGTTTGCCTTCAGACGTATGCACACTGGCTACAGTGTTAATTTCTTCCTCAACCGATGAGCGCAGCAACTGCATGGTATCTTCGGACACAAAGTGATCCTGAAGGGTTTCTGCAAAGTCTCTTGCGGCACTGCGAGCTGCAGGGTTACGGTATAACGGAACACCGTTAGCACTGTACAGCGTTATCATGACCGAGGTATGCAGCAGCGCTTCTGAACTGCGCAACGCTTCGTTATCGTACTGCGCCTGTGGCAGTGCCTCGCAAATCATGCCCATGCGACCATCATCGAGCCATAGCGCACCAAATACCACTTCGACAGTTGACGGCTGACCGTTCGGGTACAAAGTCCAGATCTCACGGAACTGAATATTTTCGTCACGCAAAAAGTCTGTCTGATACTGACGCAACCGCTTGGCAACGGTTTCTGTCATATCACTTTTCAGGTCTCTGGCCTGAAGCGCTGAAAGCGATTCAGCCTGCCACAGTTCGAGTGCACTGTTGTTGCTCCACGCAACGGTTGCGTGATCAAAATCGTACACCCAGACAGGCTGCTTCAGTCGGTTGATTTCCTTTAACCGTGCTGCAAGAGATTGAGTATTCAAGTGTTTACCACAGGTAGAATCCGTTAATATTCAGTGCGACCGGCATAGTCCGGTGCGCTAGGCCGCCTGACTCAAATCTGTATCTATTCCATCAAGCAGTTCATTTATCGGCTGATAACCCGGTTGCTGCTCTATACGTTCAATCCACTGACAAATCGCCGGATAGTCGCTCAGGTTAAAGCCCCCCTCATTCGCGAGGTGCGTGTAACCGAATACAGCCACATCAGCAACGCTGTAACCATAGTCGGTAATAAACTCGCGGCCGTTCAGGTGATCATTCAACAGCGCCAGGCCAGCATTGCCGCGTTCCCGCCAGACCGGAATCATGTCGGAGTGTTCGGCTTCAAGATCGGGAACAATAAAAGTGAAAAAACGAACCGGAGAAATGTTGGCTTCAAGTTTGGTTTGTTCGAAATTCATCCAGGCTACTGCCTGTGCACGGGTGAGCGCGGTGTCAGGCATTAATGCCGACCCCTCGGCCAGATACCAGGCAATGGCGTTTGACTCGCCAAGCCCGCTACCATTTGGCAGCGTCATAAATGGCACTACCCCAAGTGGATTAATACTCAGAAATTCCGGTTGTCGCTGCTCGCCAGCCAGTACATTGATGTATTTTAAGGCGACATCCAATCCGAGTTGCCGCGCTACCAGCACCGGCTTGATGTTATTCCCAGAACCCTGTGTCACATACAACGTGGGCATCGATCCCATAAATCCATTCCTGTGTGATGATATTCACGTTAACAACGGCGGAATGAGCAAATGCTTTACCAGGTTATGCACTGTGCCGCGCAGGCCTTTGATAACAGGACGTTTGGGCAAAATAAAATGCGCTATCCCGTAGTCGTCCATTACCGCTGGAAAAATGTTTGCACCGCATAATCAATTGCAGGAATCAGTATGTGTCAATCTACCGATACCCCAGTCAGGTGACAAAAGCGAGTACCAGCACGGTCATACCCGTGTGACTACTGGAAGCGTTTAAGCGTGAGCTCGCAGCGAGCCTCGATACATTCGACTATTCGCAGCAGAATGCCATCAGAGTCATTGACGTCAGTTTGTAGTTTGCGCGCAGCCGCCGGCAAACTGTCGGCAAACTGTATAAGCCGCTTTCTCAGCTGCGTATAACCAAGCCCGGTGTCTTTCGAGAACTGCTCCCAGTGCCGAGGCATGACCTGATCGAACTGATATTTACTGCCTATTTTCATGGCCATTTTATTGCTTACATCCGGATATACCGCAGTGCAAAGTACATCGTATAACGGTGCAAGCACCGGTGCCTTGCCGGTAAACAGCAATGAGTAGTTTTTTGCATGTGCATCGTTGTTGCAGACCAGCGTATTGAAAAACACATAGTCAAGCAGCCGCAATAACTGCGGGGCACTCGGGCGCGTAACGTTTCTTATTAAATCAAAGCACTGTGCGAAGTCGGGTCCGCCCTCGTTTTGATATTTTATTTCCGGCACCACAGCCATTGCCTGACAAAAGTCTTCTTGATGAATACGCTGCATGGCATCAGGCGTTCGACCGGTTCTGTCGTAACGCTCCACCAGTAAAAAGCGATGATTTTCAACCTGATGCATAGTGCCAGTGGCTGCATTGATTTTCATCATGCGCGCCAGTTGCAAACAAAAGGCTTCGTTAACCACACTGCCGTTAACCCCTGAAATAGCGGGCTTTAATATATGTGTGCTTGGTGCGGCTTTTTTAGGCAAACCAATCCGTTTGCCATCGAATACCACCGGCAGTTTGCTCTGTGCACCGGCCAGAGATAAACGGATTTCACGATCACCGGCCAACATTGGCCGGCGCGGCAATTCGTCCAGTACCGCGGTAAGTTCACTATTATCGAGCCATTGAACAAGAGAATCGTCTGTCGTCGCGGCATCGGGTGTGGTGCCATGTTCAACAAACGTTACCGCTCCCGCGCACTCGCCACCGATTTCATTCAACAACGCAAAGTCATTTTCAACAGAAATACGAAACTGCCGGCACAGCAGTTGTCGCATTTGACCTTCGGGCAGCAACCCTGCAAAAAACGGCCGCGCAAACTGATCGCCAAACGGCTCCGGCTGCAGTGGCAATGAACATGAAAGCGGCACAGCATGAGCATCTGTCAGCCAGGTATCAGCGTAGGTGAACTGCAACCGCCCGCGCTCGAATGTCAGCGTGCCAACACACTTTGCGAACAGCCAGACGTCAAGCCTGGAAGAATCGCTCATTGCGGGCTTGCCGCTGAGTCGTCATTATCGATGCCACTCAGTTGCAGTGTCGCACCGAGCGCCTCAAGCACACACATCACCGACTCCAGGCGCACCGTCGGTTTACCTGCCTCAAGATCGACAATAAAACGCACCCCCACCTGCGCTGCCAGCGCCAGTTCCGGCTGAGTCAGCTGCAGACTTTTCCTGGCGGTACGCACCGCAGTCCCGAGGTCATCTGGTGTATTAATCTGTATGGTCATAATAATTA
>CAYZVB010000099.1:0-15617 GCA_964481315.1 uncultured Granulosicoccaceae bacterium | reverse complement strand
GTGTACCGCTTCGATGATGGCGTCTTTAGAAAAGTACCCCGAGAAACCGGGAAAACCAATCAGCGCCAGGGTACCGATCAGTGAAGTCCAGTAAGTCACCGGCATGTACTTTTTCAGGCCGCCCATTTTGCGGATATCCTGCTCGTGGTGCATGCCCATGATCACGCTGCCCGCAGCAAGGAACAGCAACGCCTTGAAGAACGCATGCGTCATGAGATGGAAGATCGCAGCACTGTAGGCAGATGCACCAAGTGCCACCGTCATGTAGCCAAGTTGCGACAACGTTGAATAAGCGACAACGCGCTTGATGTCATTTTGAACAATGCCAATCAGCCCCATTAGCAGTGCTGTTAGAGAGCCGATGACCAGTACAAACGTCAGTGCAGTTTCAGACAATTCAAATAACGGTGACATACGCGACACCATAAAGATGCCGGCGGTTACCATGGTTGCTGCGTGAATCAGTGCCGAGATCGGTGTCGGGCCTTCCATTGAATCGGGCAGCCAGACGTGCAGAGGTATTTGTGCAGATTTACCCATCGCACCGATAAACAGACAAATACAGATCACAGTGAGTGACGACCAGGCAAAGCCCGGAATGATCTCCATGGTCTCACCGGTTAATGATGGTGCGGCCGCAAATGCTTCTGAGTAGTTCAATGAGCCCGTGTACATGACCACGGCAGCAATGCCCAGAAGGAAGCCAAAATCACCAACGCGGTTAACCAGAAACGCTTTCAGGTTGGCGAAGATAGCGGTTGGCTTCTTGTACCAGAACCCGATCAGCAGGTACGAGACCAGACCAACCGCCTCCCAGCCAAAGAACAACTGCATAAAGTTGTTGGCCATTACCAGCATTAACATGGCAAAGGTGAACAGCGAGATATAACTGAAAAAGCGCTGGTAACCCGGGTCGTCGTGCATATAGCCAATGGTGTAGATATGTACCATGAGCGACACGGAAGTGACCACCGTCATCATTACCACGGTCAGCTTGTCGACCAGAAAACCGACTTCAAATTTAATGTTGCCGGTCACCATCCAGGTGTAGATGGTTTCGTTAAAAACCTCGGCGCCGCCAAGGTGCTTGATGAGCGCGATCACCGACAGCAAAAAAGCTATCGCCACACCGGCAATAGTTGCGCGGTGCGAATTGGTACGACCGAGTTGCTTACCAAAAAAACCCGCAGCAATGGCGCCGAACAGCGGTGCAAGCGGTGTGAGTATATAAATGAGTTTCATCACCGTTACCCCTGCAGCTCATCGAGATCGGCAACGTTGATCGTTCCGCGATTTCTAAACAACACCACCAGAATGGCAAGACCAATCGCAGCCTCAGCAGCCGCAACGGTCAGGATAAAAAAGACAAACACCTGGCCGGCGGTGTCACCGAGGTAGTAGGAGAACGCCACAAAGTTCATGTTGACCGCAAGCAGCATCAGTTCGATCGACATCAGAATGATGATGATGTTTTTGCGGTTGAGAAAAATACCGGCAACGCTCAGCCCGAACAGAATGGCGCCCAGCGTTAAATAGTGCGAAAGAGGTATCATGGTGCTATTTCTCCGCGTCCATTGAGACCACTCGTAACCGGTCTTCTTTCGTGACCTGCACTTGCTCACTCGGCGTCTGGTACTTGGTGTCGGGGCGGCGACGCATGGTCAGCGCGATGGCAGCAATAATCGCCACCAGCAGAATGACCGCAGCAACTTCAAACTGAAACAGGTAGTCAGTGTAGATGGCCACGCCAAGCTCTTCGGTGTTGCTGTAGTCGGCATCACGCGGGACCGGTGTGGGGTAATTCTCCGGGGAAAACCAGCGTACACGAATTAAAAAGATCATCTGAACCACAATGGTTGCGGCAATCAGACCGCCAAGCGGCAGATAACGGGTAAACCCTTCGCGCTGCGGCACCAGGTTTACGTCGAGCATCATTACTACAAATAGAAATAACACCATGACCGCCCCCACGTACACGAGCACCAGGGTTATGGACAGAAACTCCGCTTCCATCAGCATCCAGATAATGGCGCTGTTGAAAAACGCCAGTACCAGCCACAAGGCTGCCTGTACCGGGTTACGGGTGGTGATTACTCCCACTGCGGCACCAATCAGTACCAGTGAGAATATCCAGAATACAAGAACTTTAAATTCCATGATGTGCCCCTACCGGAATGCCGCGTCGGTAGCACGGTCAGCTGCAATCTGCGTTTCGAACTTGTCGCCAATCGCAAGCAGCTTGTCTTTGGTCATGATCTGCTCACCGCGCTTCTCGAAGTGATATTCAAAAATGCGAGTCTCTACGATGGAGTCGACCGGACAGGCCTCTTCGCAAAAACCGCAGAAAATACATTTGAACAAATCGATGTCGTAGCGCGTGGTGCGACGAGTGTTGTCTGCACGTTCTTCAGATTCGATGGTGATGGCCAGTGCCGGGCACACAGCCTCACACAACTTGCAGGCAATACACCGCTCTTCGCCATTGGGGTAACGCCGCAGCGCATGCAAACCGCGAAAACGCGGTGACTGCGGGGTTTTCTCTTCCGGGTATTGCACGGTAAATTTTTTCGCAAACAAATACCGTCCGGTCAAACTCATGCCCTTGAGCAACTCAAGCAGCATAAAACTTTTGAAATAGCTTTTTACATTGCCAGTCATATCAGGCTGCTCTCACGTCGAACCAGGGGCCGATCTCTAACAGTATTGCTACCGCTTCCACGGTTAACCAGAGTATGGTCACCGGAATAAACACCTTCCAGCCAAGGCGCATGATCTGATCGTAGCGATAGCGCGGGAAGGTGGCGCGGAACCACAAAAAGAAAAACAACATAAAACCGGTTTTTACAAAGAACCAACCCATGCCGTCGGGAATGAACGGGATTGGCGACAACCAGCCCCCAAGAAACAAGACCACCGTCAGCGCGGCGATCATGATCATGTTGGCGTATTCTGCAAGGAAGAACAGCGCGAATGCCATGCCGGAGTAGTCGACGTGGAAGCCGGCAACAATTTCCGATTCACCTTCTGCCACATCAAACGGCGCGCGGTTGGTTTCTGCCACACCCGAAATAAAATACACAATGAATAGCGGGAACAACGGCAACCAGAACCAGTGAAAGATACTGCCGTCCTGTGCACGGACAATATCGCCAAGGTTAAGACTGCCGCTCACCATCAATACACCGACCAGAGCGAAGCCCATGGCAATTTCATAGGAAACGATTTGCGCTGCAGAGCGCATGGCGCCAAGAAACGCGTACTTGGAGTTTGACGCCCAGCCCGCGATGATCACGCCGTAAACACCAATTGATGTCAGCGCCAGCACATACAACAGGCCTGCGTTAACGTCGGCAAGCACTTTGGTGTCACTAAAAGGAATAACCGCCCACGCTGCAAAAGCCGGTGCCAGCGACAAAATCGGTGCAATTAAAAACAGAAAACGATTTGAATTGGTGGGTACCAGAACTTCTTTAGTTAACAGCTTTAACACGTCTGCAATGGGTTGCAGCAGACCGGCAAAGCCTACTCGGTTTGGCCCCTTACGTACCTGAATCGCGCCAATCACCTTGCGCTCAGCGTAGGTAAGGTACGCCACTGATAAAAGCAGTGGCACCATGATCATCAGGATTTTAATGACTGTCCAGATTACCAGCCATAGCCCTTCAAAAAATCCCACGTCAGCCTCCCGGTACCAGTTTGACCGGCTCGAACAGACTGCCGAAACCTGCAAGTTCAATACTGCCTATCGGCAACCAGGCGCAACCCGCCGGGACACCGTCGTCCTGTTTGACGCTGACCATCACGGTAGCGTCGTGTTGCTCGAGAATCACAACTGCGCCTTCGTCAACACCCAGCTTCTGCATATCTGCGCTGTTTAGTGTGACATGGTTTTGCTGTGCGTCCTGCGTCTTTTGCAGCGATCGCGCACGCCGTACCAGCATGTCTGACTTATACGCAGGCAAGTCACCAATGCGCAGCAAAGACTGACCGGCGTTCACCGCGTCAGGGATTTCAATGTTGTCTAGTGTGTAGTCGTTAGAGAGTTGAATATCACGACACAGTGACTTTAGCTCTTCGCGAATTTCAGTGACATCGTTATAACCAAAACCCTCCAGTTCAAGTTCGTTGCCAAGCACTCTGAGTATCTTCCATGCCGGTCTGCCCTGCCCCGGAGGTGCAGTGGCACCATTAAACATCTGCCATGCACCAGTCGCGTTAACAAACGTTCCGGCTGTCTCGGCAAACGCTGCAGAAGGCAGCACAACATCGGCATGATCAACCGCGTGCTTACTCAGATGCGTTGAAATAATGATGGTGGTGGCGTCTTTAATCTGCTGACGCGCTCTGGCACTGTTAATTTGCTCGTAGCGTGGCTCAACACCCATCAGAATGAGTGTTTGAATTTTCGCTTCAAGAATTTCCGCAGCATTCAGACCGGCCTTTTCAACCACAGCGCCGCCGGCGGTACGGTGAGGCACCATACCGGCAAGCCATGCACCGGCAGTGTTACCACCTTCAGGCAGGTAACCAAGCGTTGAACCGGTGGTTTCTGCAATGCAACTGGCCAGCGCGCGAAGCGATGCGTAGTTCGGATGAATGACCGCAGAGTTGCCAAGCAACACAATCGCGTTGTCTGCATCTTTCAGGCTTTTTGCAATGGCACGATGTTCGTCAGTCACGTTTGCCTGACCGGCGATTCGCGTTACCACTTCCTGTTTGCAGTCACTGGCGACAGCAATAGCCAGTACGTGCATTAGCATGTCACGCGGTGTTGCACCAATATTGGCAAGCGTATCGAAATTCATCGGATACACTCGCGGGTTTACAAAGCTGAAGCTCGCACCTTTTAACGCTGCCTTGCGCAAACGCAAGCCGGCCAGAGGCTGTTCTTTGCGTACGTTCGAGCCAATTAAAAGTCCTGCCTGCAGGCCCTCGAGTGATTCGAGTGAACAGCCAAGCCACGGCATTACCGGTGCCCGTTTTTCATCGCTGTAGTCAACCTGTGTCAGGCGATGGTCGACATTATTGCTGCCCATTGAACGCATGAGCTTCTGTAACAGAAACTGCTCTTCAAGCGTCGCCGCCGCTGAACCCAGTGCAGCCACCGAGCCGGCTCCGTCTTTTTCAATCGCAGCCTTTAGTGCATCGGCCGTTGCCGTCAGTGCAACCTGCCAGTCAACCGGCTTGAGCTCGCCATCGACGCGTACCATTGGTGTGGTCACGCGATCGTCGGAGTACAGACCTTCGTAACTAAAGCGATCACGGTCAGCAATCCAGGTTTCGTTAACAGCTTCGTTTTCACGCGGCACTGCACGAGTCACTGAGCTATTGCCTACATGCAGAAAAAGATTGCTGCCAATGCTGTCGTGCGGGCTGATTGAAGCATGCTGGCTCAACTCCCATGAACGTGCAGAAAACCTTGATGGTTTGGCAGTTAATGCACCGACCGGGCAAAGATCAATCACGTTGCCGGAAAGCTCGGAGTCGACGCTTTTGGCGATGTAAGTACCGATGCGGGTATTCTCACCGCGACCGGTCGCGCCCAGTTCACGGATGCCGGCAATCTCTTCGCCAAAGCGCACACAACGCGTGCAATGAATGCAACGGGTCAGCTCTGTGGAAATGAGTGGACCGATGTTTTTGTCCATCACAACACGTTTAGTTTCGATGTAGTCGGAAGAACTGTTGCCGTAACCCATGGCAACGTCCTGCAACTCACACTCACCGCCCTGATCACAAATCGGGCAATCAAGCGGATGGTTAATCAGCAGGAATTCCATGGTGCCGGCCTGCGCACCTTTGGCTAGTTCGGAGCCGGTGTGCACCACCATGTCGGGAGCCACAGGTGTAGCACAGGCTGGCAACGGCTTGGGTGCTTTTTCGACTTCGATCAGGCACATGCGACAGTTGGCCGCAACACTGAGTTTTTTGTGATAGCAAAAGCGCGGTATGGTAATGCCCGCGGCGTCGGTTACCTCGATCAGCATCTGGCCCTTGCGCGCCTGCAACTGCTGACCGTCGACGGTAATATTGATTACGTCGTCACTCATGCGATAGATACCCTAAATTTATTACTCAGCACAGGAGTCGCACTGACATTAACGCTACGGGTGAATGTCACGCGGCAGTCCCCAGCTTTTCTTCGACTATGCTGCGCTTGTGCTCGACATAGTATTCAAACTCATGGCGGAAGTGACGCAACATGCCCTGCACCGGCCATGCGGCAGCTTCACCCAGTGCACAGATAGTGCGACCGGCAATTTTCGCAGCCACGTCTTCGAGCTTTTCTATATCTTCGGGTCGGCCCTTGCCGTCAATGATGCGCACCAGCATGCGATACAACCAGCCGGTGCCTTCACGACACGGCGTACACTGGCCGCAGCTTTCCGAATAATAGAAGCGCGAAATACGACATAGCGCTTTAACCATATCGGTGGTTTCATCCATCGAGATAACCGCGCCGGAGCCGAGCATAGAGCCAGACTTGGCAATCGAGTCGTAGTCCATGTTAGTGGCAAGCATCACGTCACCGGGTAGCACCGGCATGGAAGATCCACCGGGAATTACCGCTTTGAGTTTGCGACCACCGCGCACACCACCGGCGAGCTCAAGCAGCTCACTAAATGGCGTGCCCAGACTAATTTCGAAGTTACCGGGGTTGTTCACATGGCCCGACATCGAAAAGCATTTCTGACCACCGGAGTTTTCAACGCCAAGATCCTGAAACCACTGTGCGCCGTTGCGAATAATTGCCGGCGTCGATGCGACCGATTCAGTGTTGTTAATAGTGGTCGGTTTGCCATACAGGCCAAAGTTGGCAGGAAACGGTGGCTTAAATCGCGGCTGTCCTTTTTTACCTTCAAGCGATTCAAGTAACGCGGTTTCTTCGCCGCAAATATACGCACCGGCACCTAGTGAACCATAGATATCAATGTTGGTTCCGGTGCCTTTGATGTCCTTACCTACCCAGCCTTTTTCATAGGCTTCGGCAAGCGCCGCTTCAAAGCGTTTAAATGGTTCGTCCATCCACTCGCCACGCATGTAGTTGTAGCCAACGGTAGCGCCTATCGCGTAACAGCCGATTAGCATGCCTTCAACCAGCGCATGTGGATTGAAACGATGGATGTCTCTGTCTTTGCAGGTACCGGGTTCTGATTCGTCACTGTTGACGACCAAATAATTCTGACCACCTTCAACCGGCTTGGGCATAAAACTCCACTTAAGGCCGGTTGGAAAACCTGCACCACCGCGACCACGCAGGCCAGAAGCCTTCACTTCAGCGACAACGTCTTCGGGTGAGATCTTTTCATTCAGTATTTTGTTCCACGCCTCATAGCCACCTATTTTGACGTAGTTGTCATACGCCCAGGGCTGATCGAACTTCAGCGTGGTATAGCAAACTTGATTAGGTTCGTGTTTCACAAGCTCAGTCCAGTGCGTCGAGAATTTTGTCTACCTTTTCCGGCGTCAGTTTCATGTGGTAAACATGATCGACCTGCATCATCGGTCCGCCATCACAACCTGCCAGACATTCTTCTTCGACTTTCAAAAAGATTTTGCCGTCAGCGGTACTCTCACCGAGCTTAATGCCGTACTTTTTCTCGACGTGATTAACAATAGTGTCGCTGCCCATCAGCATGCAGCTAATGTTGGTGCATATAGCAATGCAGTGTTTTCCAACCGGCTCTGTTTCGTACATCGAATAAAACGACGCTACTTCGTATACCGCAATTTTCGGCATCTCGAGTTTTTCAGCAACTGCATCCATCAGTTCGACAGTCAGGTAACCATCATTCTGATGTTGCGCAGCACGCAGAGCAGCAAGCACTGCAGACTGCTTTTGATCCTCGGGGTATCGTTTTAACCAGCTGTCGATCTCTTCAATGCAGTGTGCATCGAGTACCGAAGCGTTGTTATCGTCGCTCATCGATCTACCTCGCCAAAGACGATGTCCTGTGTGCCGATGACGGCAACCACATCTGAAAGCATATGTCCCCGTACCATCTCATCGAGGGAGGCCATATGGTAGAAACCGGGCGCTCGCACTTTAAGTCGGTACGGTTTGTTTGCACCATCTGAAACCAGGTAACAACCAAACTCGCCTTTCGGGTGTTCTACCGCAGCATATGACTCACCGGCCGGCAAACAAAAACCTTCAGTAAAGAGTTTAAAGTGATGGATCAGTGATTCCATGTCACCCTTCATCTCTGCACGACGCGGTGGTGCGATTTTGTGATCTTCAGTGAGCACCGGGCCAGAGTTTTTGCGCAGCCAGTCGATGCATTGCTTAACGATGCGATTGGATTGTCGCATTTCTTCAACGCGTACAAGGTAACGGTCATAGCAGTCGCCTTCAGTACCAACCGGTACATCGAAGTCCATGCGATCGTACACTTCGTACGGTTGTTTTTTACGCAAGTCCCACTCAATACCAGAGCCGCGCAACATGGCGCCACTGAAGCCGAGTTGCAGTGCTCGCTCGGGTGTTACAACTCCAATACCAACCAGGCGTTGCTTCCATATCCGGTTATCGGTTAACAGAGTTTCGTATTCATCGACACAGGCCGGAAAACGATTGGTGAAGTCTTCAAGGAAGTCGAGCAGCGAACCCTGACGGGCTTCGTTCTGCTTGCTGACTTCGGCCTTGCTGCGAAAGCGTGACACTTCGTACTGCGGCATAGTGTCTGGCAAGTCACGCGCAACACCGCCTGGGCGATAGTACGTTGCATGCAGTCGCGCACCGGACACTGCTTCGTAGCAATCCATTAAGTCTTCGCGCTCACGGAATGCATACAGGAACATGGACATCGCGCCAACGTCGAGGCCGTGCGCACCGATCCACATTAAGTGGTTAAGTATGCGGGTAATTTCGTCGAACATGACGCGGATGTACTGCGCACGTTCCGGCACTTCCACACCCAGCAGATTTTCTATTGCCAATACATAGCCGTGTTCGTTACACATCATCGACACGTAATCGAGCCGATCCATGTAACCAATGGTCTGGTTGTAAGGTTTACTTTCAGCAAGCTTTTCGGTGCCGCGATGCAACAGACCAATATGCGGGTCAGCGCGGTCAACAACCTCGCCATCCATTTCCAGCACCAGGCGCAATACACCGTGTGCGGCAGGATGCTGCGGACCAAAGTTTAACGTGTAGTTTCTAATCTCAGGCATCAGCTTTGCCCTCTTCGGCTTTGCCTTCTTCGTGCGCATCGGCAGCCGGGTCGGCGGTGCGGCGTGAGGTATTGCGAATAACACGCGGTACCAGTACTCGCGGCTCAATGGTCACCGGCTCGTAGATCACACGCTTTTTCTGCGGGTCGTAACGCATTTCAACGTTACCGACTAACGGGAAGTCCTTGCGGAACGGATGACCAACAAAACCATAGTCGGTTAGCAGTCGTCGCAGGTCCGGGTGACCGTCAAAGTGAACGCCCATCAGGTCAAACGCTTCGCGCTCCGGCCAGTTTGCACTTGACCAGATCTCGCAGACAGAAGGCACCACCGGGAATTCATTGTCAGTGGCAAATACCTTTAGCCGCACACGGCTATTGTTTTGCACAGACAGCAGCTGATAGACCACCGCAAAACGCGGTTCGTCGCTTTCATAAACCGGCGCTTCATCACCGAAGCTCATGCGACCAAACGAATTCGATTCCACACCACGGCTAAAACCACTGCCACCGGTTGCCCATTCATCAACACCGTACTGAGAATAGTCGACGGCACAAACGTCCATCAATTGTTCAAAGCCATAGTGATCACGCAACGCGGTGGCCGCTTCGATCAGTTTTTCGGCGTCGACCACCAGTGTAAGTTCACCGACATCGGTGACGGCTTCTTTAACACCGGCAACCGCCTGGAGTTTGCTCGACAGTTGATTAAGTTTCGATTGATTCATCAGGCACGCGCAATAACGTTGGGTCTGCGAATTTTGTTCTGCAACTGAATAATGCCGTACAACAGCGCTTCTGCAGTAGGAGGACAACCGGGCACGTAGATATCGACCGGAACGATGCGGTCACAGCCTCGCACCACCGCATAGGAGTAGTGATAGTAACCACCGCCATTGGCGCACGAACCCATGGAAATCACCCACTTGGGGTCCGCCATCTGGTCATATACCTTGCGCAGTGCGGGCGCCATTTTATTTACCAGAGTACCGGCAACGATCATTACATCGGACTGTCGCGGGCTGGGGCGGAAAATAATACCGAAGCGATCAAGATCGTAGCGGGCAGCCCCCGCATGCATCATTTCAACCGCACAACAGGCCAGACCAAAAGTCATTGGCCACATCGAACCGGTACGCGCCCAGTTGACCAGTTTGTCGGTGGAAGTGGTGATAAACCCCTTGTCCAGAACGGCTTCTATTCCCATTCCAGTGCTCCTTTTTTCCACTCATAAATGAAACCGATGAGAAGAATGCCAAGAAAGACGCCCATCGCCACAAATGCTTCGACGCCGATTTTGTCGAGCACAACGGCCCATGGAAAAAGAAAGGCGATTTCGAGATCAAAAATAATGAACAGGATGGCCACCAGGTAGTAGCGAACATCAAACTTCATACGCGAGTCTTCGAAGGCTTCAAAACCGCATTCGTAAGGTGAATTCTTTTCAGTATTAGGTGCGGTCGGACCGATCACGGTACCCAGCAACAGCAGCACCGCGCCGAATGCCAGCGAGACGCCAAAAAATACCAGGATGGGAAAGTAGTTTGCGAGCATTAATTACCCCAGGCGGGATGAAAACTATTTGTCGTATTGAGGTGCAATTCGTACGCCGCGCCGTCCTGGCTTGCGTATCAACGATTACGTGTGATCGGAAAGACGGATCAACAATTGTGGCACCGGGAGCAGTTGCTGCGCTGCAATCCGCTTTAAGTCCGGGCCCTAATTGCTTAACTGCGAACAAGTGGTGCCGACGCCCGGACTCGAACCGGGACGGCTTGCGCCACTACCCCCTCAAGATAGCGTGTCTACCAATTCCACCACGTCGGCAATGTTGTCGCAGTCAGTCGCCTATTTTAAACCACTACGCGACAAACATCCGGTTAATTTTAAATTATTTCTCCACCTTTATGTGCAGATTTCGACCGTACGGATGTTGTCTGCTATTCAGATGCAGCCGGGGCCGCCGGAACATCCGATTCAGAAGACTCACCGGCAGGAGTTTCTGCGCCTTCCACTGCAGGCAGATCAGACTCAACCGCTGGCGTATCGGTGTTGGCCGGCGCTTCAACCTGAGGGATATCGACGCCGTCAACCACACTGCCAAGCGTGGTATTACGCTGAGAGGCGAGATAAAACAACAGGATACTGGTACCAAAAAACGCCAGCGCGAACAGCGTGGTCATGCGAGTCAGGAAAGACCCGGAACCTCGCGAACCGAACACAGTTGAAGAGGCACCACCACCGGCACCACTGCCGAAGGCCGCACCGGCATCGGCACCTTTGCCGTGCTGGATAAGCACAAGGCCAATAACACCCAGTGCCAGAAAGACGTGAATGACAAGAGCAATAGTTTGCATTGAGGTATTCCGTTAGGCTGTTTTGCACTGCCCGGCAGCCGCCTGGCATATGGCTAGAAAATCCGCACTCTTAAGCGCTGCACCGCCGATAAGTCCACCGTCGATATCAGGCTTGGCAAAAAGATCATTAGCGTTGCCCGCATTTACACTGCCGCCATACAGAATTCGCAGCTTGTCTGCCGCTTCATTGTCGTGGGCGGCGACCATGCCGCGAATGGCTTCATGTATTTCCTGCGCCTGCTCCGGTGTTGCAGTTTTGCCGGTACCAATAGCCCAGACCGGCTCATAAGCCACTACGGCATTGCTAAAAGCATTGCTGCCAATCAGATCGAAGGCGGCCTGTAATTGCTTACCGACCACTTCAACAGTGGTGCCTGCCTCACGCTCTTCAAGGCTTTCTCCAACACAGAAAATTGGTGTCAGGCCCGCTGCCAGCACCGCCTGATGACGCTCGGCACAGGAAGCTTCCGTGTCACCAAAAAGACTGCGGCGCTCGGAGTGACCGATAATCACATGCGTGCAGCCATACTCTGCCAGCATAGGTGCGGCTACCTCACCGGTGTAGGCACCGCTTTCGGCGGCGGCGGCATTTTGCGCGCCGAGCTTAACATCAGAGCCTTCAAGCACAGATGCAACATCAGACAAATGCACGGCAACCGGACAAACCACTACCTCGACATCAGATACCGGAGTGGCAACAATTTCACGAGCAAGGGAGCTGACGCTTTCTCTGGAGCCGTTGAGCTTCCAGTTTCCGGCGACGATAGGCAAACGCATGCGGTTGGTTCTCTAGCCACGAATGTGGCTTATCTGTACGGCGTGACAAGACGCCCAAAAGCGCGCAAGACTACCTTGCGCACCGCCAAAATGCAATCAGTCAGACTGCATTACTCTGTGACAGATAGTGTAGTCGCTTGCCGACGGTATTGAAGTTACCGTGATGGCCGGTCCGCTGGACCAGCCATGCAGGGAAGTTAAAGATCAGCCGAGTACCCGGCCGACTGTTTCTGCGACGCGATGACAGATTTTTTCGACATCGTTCGCCACCCTGCCCTCGACCATCACGCGAACCACAGGCTCGGTGCCTGAAGGTCGCAACAGCACACGGCCGCTGTCGCCAAGTTCGGCTTCGGCTTCGGCTATCACACTGGCCACTTCGGGGTTGTCGTTTAGCGCTTCGCGATGACTCAAAGGTACGTTAACCAGCACCTGCGGGTAACGCGTCATACCTGCTCTCAGGGCAGACAGCGACTCGCCGGACTCCTGCACATAAGCCAGCACCTGAAGTGCGGCAACCAGACCGTCGCCGGTGGTGGTGCGGTCGAGACAGATAATATGCCCGGAAGACTCGCCACCGAGGCACCAGTCGCGCTTGCGCAACTCTTCAAGTACGTATCGGTCGCCAACTTTTGCACGGACAAAATCAACACCAAGCTCACGAAGTCCGTGCTCAAGGCCAAGGTTACTCATTAACGTACCGGCAACACCGGGTACTTTTTCACCGGCATCAAGGCGCGATTTCACCAACACGTAAAGCAATTCGTCACCGTCAACAATCTCGCCGCGATGATCAACCATAATCAGCCGGTCAGCATCGCCGTCCAGCGCCACACCTACGTCTGCACGCTCCATTAAAACGTGTGCACGCAGCAAGTCGGGAGAAGTGGCGCCACAGTCGCGGTTGATGTTGAGTCCGTCCGGCTCTGCGCCAATCGCCACGACTTCAGCGCCGAGTTCTTCGAACACCCCCTTGGCAATGTGGTAAGCAGCACCATTGGCGGAGTCGACGACAATTTTCATTTCATCGAGGCGCAAACCACTGGGAAAGGTGCTTTTACAAAATTCGATATAGCGGCCCGGCGCATCATCAATTCGTGTGGCACGGCCAAGCTCGGCAGAGTCGACCGTTTCCATCTCCTGATCCATCATCGCTTCGATGGCTTCTTCGATTTCGTCGGGAAGTTTGGTGCCCTGAGCAGAAAAGAACTTCACGCCGTTGTCGTAATATGGGTTGTGCGATGCACTGATCACAACACCGGCCGCAGCGCGGAAGGTGCGCGTCAGGTAGGCGACGGCGGGCGTTGGCATCGGGCCAAGCAGACGCACGTTAATGCCGGCCGAAGACAGTCCGGCCTCCAGTGCAGACTCAAACAGGTAGCCCGAAACACGGGTGTCTTTGCCAATAATAACGTCGCGGTTGCCCTGCCCGGCGAGCACCTTACCGGCAGCCCAGCCAAGCTTCATGACTGTAGCAGCGGTCATCGGCTCGGTGCCGACGTGGCCGCGCATGCCATCGGTTCCAAAGTACTTTCTGGCCATCTGAATTGAACTCCGCGATTGTTTTTTAGTTTATGCCGGAAACGCTGTTCCGCTGCCAAAACGGCGACAAGTCACTGCACTCGCAAAATCTGTGCAATCATCAGACGCGCGCCCGACAAGGGCGCAGCGGGCTGTGAAGCGCCCGCTGTTCAGGAAGGGTTTCTAGCTGGCAGGATCGGGGTCGGCGACCGGGCCATCCGGCTCCGAGCTGTCGGTGGTGTCAGTGACATCGGCACCGAGTCCGCTGACGGGGTTGCCGCCACCGCTGCCACTGTCATCCGTCCATCCGGACGGTGGATCAGGTTCGCGACCTTCCATAATCGCATCGATCTGACTCACATCAATGGTCTCGTATTTCATCAGAGCGTCCGCCATCATGTGCAGCTTGCTGATGTGGGTACGCAGAATCTCTTCGGCCCGCTGGTAGTTGCGGTCGATAATTGCACGCACCTCGGAATCAATAGATTCTTTGGTAGAGCTTGATATTTGCTTTGGCTGGCTGGTGCTGCGGCCGAGGAACACTTCGCCCTCTTCTTCACTATAAGCCAGCGGCCCAAGCAAATCAGACAGTCCCCACTTGGTGACCATGTTGCGCGCCAGTTCAGTCGCGCGCTCGATATCGCTTGATGCACCGGTGGTTACTTTGTCTTCGCCAAAAATAATATCTTCGGCAATGCGCCCACCGTAGAGGCTTGAGATCTGGCTTTCGAGGCCAAGCTTGCTCAGGCTGTAGCGATCCTGTTCGGGCAGAAACATGGTGACACCCAGCGCTCTGCCACGAGGAATAATGGTGACCTTGTATACCGGATCGTGGTCCGGCACCAGACGCCCGACAATCGCGTGCCCGGCCTCGTGATAGGCGGTGAGCTTTTTCTCGTCTTCGGTCATTACCATCGACTTGCGCTCGGCACCCATCATGATCTTATCTTTGGCACGCTCAAACTCGGCCATTTCGACAAGTTTTTTGTCGGCGCGGGCAGCAAATAGCGCTGCTTCGTTGACCAGGTTAGCCAGATCAGCACCAGAGAAGCCTGGCGTACCACGTGCCAGCAAATCAGGGCGAACGTTGTCGGCTACCGGCACTTTATTCATGTGAACGCGCAGGATTTGCTCGCGACCGCGAACATCCGGCAGTGGCACCACTACCTGGCGGTCGAATCGACCAGGGCGCAGCAACGCAGGGTCGAGCACGTCCGGGCGGTTAGTCGCGGCAATGACGATAACGCCTTCGTTGCCTTCGAAACCGTCCATTTCAACCAGCAGCTGGTTCAGGGTTTGCTCGCGCTCGTCGTGACCACCGCCAAGACCGGCACCACGGTGTCGACCTACGGCGTCGATTTCATCGATGAAGATAATACACGGCGCATGCTTTTTGGCCTGATCGAACATGTCTCTGACGCGCGATGCACCAACACCGACAAACATTTCGACGAAATCAGAACCGGAAATAGTGAAGAAAGGCACTTTGGCCTCACCGGCAATCGCTTTGGCGAGCAGCGTTTTACCGGTACCGGGTGACCCGACCAGCAGCACACCACGTGGAATCTTGCCGCCAAGCTTCTGAAATTTGCCCGGATCACGTAGAAATTCGACCAACTCGGCGACTTCGTCTTTGGCTTCTTCAACGCCCGCGACATCGGCGAAGGTTACTTTGACCTGATCTTCGCCCAGCAGTCGCGCCTTGCTTTTACCAAACGACATGGCTCCGCGGCCACCGCCGCCGCCCTGCATTTGGCGCATGAAGTAGATCCAGATACCTATAAAC
>CAYZVB010000098.1:3485-15800 GCA_964481315.1 uncultured Granulosicoccaceae bacterium | reverse complement strand
TGTGAACCGAATAGCTAACTCTCATTTGAAGACTTTGTATCACTCAGTACACTAGGCGCACCACTCCATATTCCGCCACAACCAGGCAAAAGTTTTGCGACACACCCCGGATTCAATTCGAATGCCGGGAAGTCGATAACTTATTGTCTGACCCTTAATTACTATCCGTGAGCATTACCATCACCGGGTAATTCTATGCCTGAGTCGATGCTCAAGAGCGAGAAGTTCTGCAAATGATTTTCAGCGTATTCCTGAAGGGCCTCGCAATGGGGGCTGCCAACGTAATTCCCGGTGTGTCGGGCGGCACAATCGCCCTGATAACCGGCATTTACGAACGACTGATTAATGCGATCAAGTCGTTCGACGTTAAAGCCCTGAAGCTGCTGCTGGGCCGCCAGTGGCGCGCATTCTGGACAGTGACAGACAGCACCTTTCTACTGGCGCTTTTCGCAGGTATCGGCTTCAGCATTATCAGCCTCGCCCGGCTGCTTGAATATCTGCTGGAAAAGCACGAAACACTGACCATGGCGTTTTTCTTCGGGCTTATTCTGGTATCAATTTTCTTTGTCGGCAAAACCGTGAAGCAGTGGACCATGACCGCATGGCTGATGCTGATCATTGGCATCGTTGTCGCCACCGGTATCGCGTTTCTTGCGCCAGCCTCTGAAAACAGCAGTTTTTTCTATGTATTTCTGTGCGGCATTGTTGCCATGTGCAGCATGATTCTACCCGGACTTTCGGGATCCTTTGTATTAATCATCTTGGGTAACTACGCACTTATACTAGCGGCAATCGGCAACGCCGACATTGGCATTCTGCTGCCGCTGGCACTTGGTTGTGTGTTCGGCATGATCGCGTTTTCACACCTGTTATCGTGGATATTTAAAAACTACCACGACCAGACTATTGCCATGATGACCGGCTTTATCGCAGGTTCGCTGCTGATCATCTGGCCATGGAAAACAACACTCACCGAATCAATTGCCAGAGAAGGCAAACCCGCCAAAGAAGTGGTCACCGGCTACGACTGGTTTATTCCTTCCCTGACCGACTCCGGCACCCTGCTCGCGTTGCTGCTCGCGTTCGGCGGCGCACTCGCCCTGTATGTGATGGAAAAGCTTGCCGCACGCACCTGAACAGGCGACCGCTAAGTGCTTCGTATTAAGCAATATTTACTAGCCAGCTCCACTATTAGCCCGCCCCGTTAAACAGCGCTATACTGGGTTTTTCTGACCCGGAGTCATACGGTGTTCGAACATGGATTGTCGACACACACATGAAAACCACTGACGACGTCATACAGTGGTTGTGCGATTCGGGCTTTGAGCGGTTCGCCGCCCAATTCAGGGCCAATGAAATCGATGCCGAGGTCCTGCCAGACCTCGATATCTCTGATCTGGCGAGCATGCAGATCCCCATCGGACCTGCGAAAAAAATTCTCAAAGCCATCCAGGCTCTTGCGGAAACAACGGCGGCTCCTGACCCGGGCAACGTTTCTTCTAACGCACCGGCACCGTTCACCGCAGATTCGCTGCCCAATATTGAGCCGGAACGCCGGCAATTGACCATCATGTTTTGCGATATGGTCGGCTCCACCGCACTTGCCGCCCAATATGACCCGGAAGATCTCAGCACCATCGTGCTGAGCTTTCTCGAATGCTGCAGTGGGGCAGCGCAAAAATACAACGGTCATGTTGCACGCTACATGGGAGACGGTTTGTTGATTTACTTCGGCTACCCGCGCGCCCGCGAGAACGACACCGAACGTGCAATTCGGGCAGCCCTTGAAATGCTCAGGGATATCGCTTCACTCAGACCAATGGGCACCCTGACGGTCAGCGCCCGCATTGGCATTGCAACGGGGGTTGTTGTCGGAGGTGAGTCGATCGGTGACCATGACGCCAAAGAAAGCGTTGTTATGGGAGACACCCCAAACCTTGCAGCACGCCTGCAGGAACTCGCAAAGCCGGACACCATCATGGTTAGCGCCAGAACAAAAAAGCTTGCCGGTAATCTGTATAAATATCGCAGTGCCGGCAACCACACACTGAAAGGCTTTGATAAGCCCGTGCAGGCTTTTCAGGTCATTGGTGAACAGCAGTTCGACAGTCGATTTAACAATGCACACGTCAGCCGCCTACTACCAATGGTCGGTCGCGAGCACGAACTGGCACTGGTGCTGGAACGCTACGCACAGAGCTGCAACGGCGATGGCCAGGTGGTCGTTATAACTGCAGAAGCCGGTCTTGGAAAGTCTCGCATTGCCAGAGCCGCTGTCGACAACCTGCCACATGACAACCAGCATGTTATCAGCCTGCAGTGTATTCCCTACTACGAACAGTCAGCGCTTTACCCGATAGAACAATACCTGACTCACTACGCTGCTATTACCGCCACAGACGACGCTGACACCTGTTACCGCAAGCTCAGGCAAATGCTTGAACGTTCAGGCGAGAGCGACATCACTAATATCGGCATTGTGGCGCAAATGATGGCACTGGGTGAACAGCAACACCCCGACGTGTACGCAATGCCGGCACAGAATCGTCGCTCACGGTTACTGGAAGTGCTGTCGCAGTTTTTCTTAAGGCTGTCGGAAACACAACCGGTTTTCATACTCATTGAAGATATTCACTGGATCGATCCAACCACCCGCTCTTTAATTGAATTAACTATAGAATCTATCGAACGCAGGCAGGTCATTATACTTGCCACAGAGCGTCAGTCAGACAACGGACAATGCTTTAACAGCCCGATCACATCACGCCTGGTGCTCAACCGCTTAGGTCGTGCACAGGTTAAAGAGATGATCGAAGCCATTGCCGGTGACTACCTGCTGGGCAATGAAGTTATTTGCGAAATTGCCAGTAAGACTGATGGTGTACCACTGTACATCGAAGAACTCACCAAAGCCGCCATTGAATCAGGTCAGTTAAACAACTCGGGTAACGGTGAGCTGCAGACATCGATGAATAAACTTTCGATACCGAGTTCACTGCAGGACTCCTTAATGGAACGGCTGGACCGGCTTTCTGTGGTGAAAGAATATGCACAGGTCAGTTCGGTACTTGGGCGTGACTTTGAACATCGCCTCCTGGCAGCCACCCTTGATCGGCCCGACAGCGAAATCATACCGTCGCTGCAACAGCTGGTCGAAGCCGGTCTGCTGTCCTGTATCGGCGCACCACCGGATGCAAAGTACAGCTTTAAACACTCACTTATTCGCGACGCCGCTTATGAAAGTATGCTGAAGCGTCGCAGACAACACTGGCATTCACGTGTTGCGGTCGCTCTTGAAAAACACTTCCCGGCCATTGTCGAAGGTGAACCTGAGATTCTGGCACAGCACTATGAAAGCTGCGGCTTTAGTGAAAAAGCACTGGAGTACTGGGCTCGTGCGTCAGACTTAAGCCTTGCGCAATTCAACTTACACGAAGCGATTGATAAAACCAGTAAAGGGTTACAGCAGTCAGTGCTTGCCGAAGATAACGCTGCCAATCGCAAGCTCACGCTTAAACTGCAACTGGTCAGAGCGCTGGCACTGCGCAGCCTGCACGGTTTTACCGATGCAGATTCCGCCACCGCATTTGAAACCGCACTCGACCTCGCCCACTCTCTTAACGACCGCGACCGCTACGTTGCTGCAGCGCGCGGGCTTTGCGTGTCGCGCTACCTTAGAGGAATGTTACCGGCAGCCAGAACACTGGCAGAAAAAATCGTCGCAGAGTCTACACAGGCCAGACACATCGTCGACAGCAATCTGACACTCGGCCAAATACTTTACTATTCCGGCCGCCCGGCGGAGTCGCGCAAGCACCTTAACATCGCATTAAAAAAGGTCGCCGTATTAGTCTCAGGCACCGAACTGTCACGGCAATTCGACGAGCAGTGTGCCATCGAACAATTCCGCTGCGTGACCATGGACCTCACCGGTGAACCGGACCTCAGTCTCGAGTATGCCTCTAAAGCCTGTCAGCGTGCACAGGAACTGGCCCAGCCGCTGGCCATTGCCGGCACGCTCTGCCACCTGTGTCTGCTAAAACTGCGGCTGAGGCTCCCTTGTGAAAAAGAGGCAGCACAGCTTCTCGAACACACCGTCACTTATCAGATGCCATTCTGGCAGGCTTGGGCAAACTACTGTGTCGCAATGGCCGGCCAGAGCAGCACTGTCGAAGCATGGCAAGCGGTGGTCGCGGCACGGGAAGATCTGCAGGCACGCGGGGTAAAGCTTGGCCTTTCCAACATTATGGTGGCCGAAGCAGAGTTATTGCTGCACAACAACCAGCCGCAGGAAGCACTCAGCCGCATCGCCGCCGTTAAACATTACATCGAAGAAACCAGTGAAAAATACTACGAATCCGAGGTATACCGGATTGAAGGGCTGATTCATCTTCACAACCGGCACAACACCAATGCCGTTGAGTGTTTCGAACAGTCACTGGCACTGGCAGAAGAGCAGCAGGCTTTCTGGTGGCAGCTGCGCAGCGCAACCGAACTGGCAGCAGCAACATCCCGCAGCGAGCCACTGGCATCGCTGCTAGAAAGTTACACCGGTTCATCATTTACCGATACTGAACGTGCCGTCAGCGTTTTGAATAAGATACAAACTACAGCCGACACACCCGGCTCCTAACAGTTTTTTTAAACACCTCTTAAATCCTGTGCAAACCGCTTCGGCGCGCGGCAATTAATGCCATTCCGCGCAGCTTTAAACTGTCTGCCAACGCCCCTGTCTGTCTTTGGACACTGACAGTCTGCCTATCTACTACTACATTATATTTGTCAGGTTCTTGTTCAGGGCGGTTCGCCGAACACAACCTGCGAAAACGATTAGCAACAACGACAACACAAAAAATTTCGCGACACACGTCACAATGGCGCGGTTAGTGCAGACCCACACGGCACGAAAATTATTGTTTAGGCGTTGCTTGGGGTTTTCCGCAGTATTCGCCACGGGCAGAAATTAGATGTCAAAAATCAGGCAGAGTCATTCATGATTCACCAAGACGTTACACAACAATTATACGAACCTGATCAAGCAGCAACTATCAAGCTGATTGGTGTCGGCGGCGGCGGTTGTAACGCAGTCGAACACATGATCGGCGCTGATATTCACGGGGTTGATTTCACGCTCGTCAATACAGACGCGCAGGCGCTTGCACGCTATAACCCCGACAATATTATTCAGCTTGGCAACTCCCTGACTCGTGGACTCGGCGCCGGCACCGATCCTGAAATCGGTCGTATGGCAGCTGAAGAAGACGCCGACCTGATCGCCGCGGCGATCGGCGATGTCGATATGCTGTTCCTGACGGCAGGCATGGGGGGCGGTACCGGTACTGGTGCTATTCCCGTTATCGCGCGCATCGCACGTGAACTCGGCGTACTGACCGTAGCCGTAGTGACCAAGCCTTTTGGTTTCGAAGGCGGCAAGCGACGTCAGGTTGCCGAAGCCGGCCTTGCCGAACTGCGAAAGCATGTCGACTCTCTTATTGTTGTACCCAACGAAAACCTGCTGACCCATCTTGGTCCGAATATCAGCTTAATCGAAGCGTTTTCAGCGTCGAATGATGTGCTGACCAACGCAGTACAAAGCATTGCAGAACTCATTACCAACCCTGGCCTGATCAACGTCGACTTCGCAGATGTTAAGTCAGTGATGACTGAAACCGGTGAAGCGATGATGAGCACCGGCCGCGGCATTGGTGAATACCGTGCCAGAGACGCCGCTATTGCAGCGACCGAAAGTCCGCTGCTCGACGAAATTGCACTCGACGAAGCGCGCGGCATTCTCGCCAACATTACCGCCAGCGACAGCTTGTCGATGGGTGAATTCCAGATCGTCGGTGACATCCTTGATCAAATCACCGCAGAAAACGCCAACGTTGTTATCGGTACCGTATTCGATCCTGAAATGAGTGACGAAATACGCGTGACCGTCGTCGCCACCGGATTGAAACCCACACAACGCCGCGTTGCCCCGCCGCAGAGAGGCAGAAAACCGTCAAGCACCGGTTTTCTCGGGTTTGGTGCACGTGAACCGAAAGAACCTCGTCGCAAGGCAACTCGCAAAGGCTCAAAGCTGCTGCAAAAGCGACGAGCACCGGAAGGCCACGGCTCTGATACCCTGCGACGACGTCGACCGCGACTGGTTGAAGAACAATATCAGGAGCAGTACCCGGACGCGCAATACGAAGAACAATACGAACAACAGCGCTACCACGAAGAAGAATACGAGGCACCGCAACAGCGGCGCCCCGCCGAACAACCGGTCGCTGAAGTGGCACCACCTCCGGAGCCTGTTTTTTGTCAGGCCTGCGGCAACAAGCCGGAAAATCACACCGCAAACTGTCCTTTTCGCGACACTGACGACGAACCGGTAAAGAAAAACCGTTCGTTTCTGCTCGACGAACGCGGCGAGCTCGACGACATTTTCACCAAATCCGATCGCCGTCCAGCTGTGCGTGATGCTGCAAACGAGAATGTCAGCGAAGCGCTTCAGCCTGGCCCGAAAGCCAATTCAAAAGCAAAAACAAAAGACAAGAGCGCCCCGGTATTCGGTACCGGCAAGAAAAAACCGCCGCTCAATAAGCACATTGCAGGTCTGGTGGCAGGTGCCGTGGTACTGTTGTCGGTGTTTTACGTTCTTATGTCTAACAAAGTTGCCGTTGAAGAACCCACAGTGGCCAGCAAATCCACCGGTGGCGATATAGCCGAGCGCAAGCTCAGGGAAGCACAACGCCGTCTAAGCGGACTCGACGACAACTGATCATCCGGGGCGCAGGCCCGCCCCCTTCCAGCGCGCGCAGTTCTCTCTTGTCGTGCCCTGACCTTCAAGGCGCGGTACAATAACAGTATCTCCACCTGATACTGTTTTGGAACTGCACATGGCCAAAAATTCAAAGCCCGTCCTGATCGACACCAACCCCGGCCGCAGCGCTCAGCCTTACGGCATTGCCCGCGAACTCGGCACCGACGTCGACCTGGTGCACGAACCCTCTGTTGGCGTCATCGGCACCAAAGGCGACAGTCAGTGCTACCTTGGTGTACAGCGAAAAGTTGAAGCCATTCACCAGCGCCTGCGCGAACGCATCGGCCGTGAAGACGGCAAAATCGCCATGCGCCTGGTACAACCCGAATACACCATTGCAACCTCAGATGGCATGCGCAATGGCACCCGCGAAATGCGTTACTCTTTAATCGGTCGCGAAGTGACCAATGACTCGGTCTGTGAGCACTTAAGCGCCACCGGACTTGAAGGCACTATTGCGGTAGTTGCCTGCGACAAACCTCCGGTCGGCACTCTGGCTGCCCTGCTCGAACACAATCGTCCGGCCATTATTATGTCTGACGGACCAATTCACCCGGGTAAAGACTCAGTCACCGAACAGCCCATCGATATCGTCACTGGCTTTCAGGTGGCAGCCAACCCCGACCCCGAATACAAGAAGCGTATCGCTAAAGAAGCCTGTCCCGGTTACGGCAGCTGCGGCGGTATGTTCACTTACAACACCATGCAGACTTTCATTGGTGTTGTCGGCATGCAGCCACTGCACATGGTTGCCCCGCCCTCCGACGACCCTATCCGTACCGGTGAATTTGCAGATCAGTTAATCACCTACCTGCAAGGCATGATTGAACGCGGACATACCCCCAGAGACATTGTCGGTCGTGATGCGATTCGCAACGCAGTCATTGTGGCAATGGCAGTCGGCGGTTCAACCAACGTGTTGCTGCACGCACCGGAAATCGCACGTGCGGCAGGCTTTGAGAGTTTTGCCAAAGACATCATGTCACCGGAAGAATTTAATCACCTGTCGCAAAACGTGGTGCCGGTACTGACAGATGCACGTCCGTACGGCGCTTACTCAATGGTTGATATCGGCCAGAAAGGCGGTGTACAGGCGATTGTTAAAGAACTCATGCAGGCAGGGTTACTGTACGGTGACACGCTAACCTGTACCGGTGAAACACTGGCAGAGCAAGTCGCAAGGCTCGACCCGCCGGGCCCTGATGGCACCGTTATCTACAGTGTAGAAAAACCCTATAAACCTACTGGCGGTCTGCGTGTACTGGGTGGCAACCTGTCACCGGAATACAGTGCCGTTTTAAAACTCGCAGGCGTTGAAGGTGGCCTTGAAGACAATTTATTTAAAGGTACTGCACGACTGTTCGATGGTGAGCAGGACTTACTCGATGCACTGGAACACAAGCCCGACAGCTTTCAAAACCACGATATGGTGATTGTTCGATACGAAGGCCCAAGCGGCGCACCCGGCATGCCCGAAATGCTCGACTCTACATCACGCATTACCACCCTGTGCCGCGAGCGTGACATTGTCGTTGGCCTTATGACCGATGCCAGATTCTCCGGCGGGTCGGTCGGTCTGGTTATCGGACACGTTGGCCCGGAGGCTGCCATTGGCGGCCCTATCGCCTTCGTCGAAGACGGCGACGAGATCATTGTCGATCTCAACACCAACGAACTGAACTGTACCGAACTTAAAGACGAAGCCACCGTTGCAAAGCGCAAAGCTGCATGGGAAGCGCAGGTAAAAGACAACGGTGGCATTCATCCGTCGTGCGGGACTGCTGACACACGTCTGTTAAACCGCATGCGTGAATCGGCGGTGTCTGCAGTGTACGGCGCTGGCATGCATCCGAATCGCTCAGTGTTTGTACCGGAAGCACGCCCGGCTGACCAAACCGGTTTTGTACCTTCCAACAAATGGCGTGAAGGCTCACAAAAGAGCTTTAATTAATACCGGCTTTTTCACTACCCGTTTTCTTAAAATAATTTACTACAGGGGTTTCCCATGTACAGTCATGTGATGCTTGGTGTTAATGACATGGAAGCGTCGAAGCAGTTTTACGATGCCACATTAGGTGCGCTCGGTTACGAGCCCGGTGTGATGGATAAGAAAGGCCGATGTTTTTATCGCACACCTAAAGGGGTATTTGCACTCAGCGTACCTCTCGATGGAAAACCAGCCACGGGTGCTAATGGCGGCACCATCGGGTTTCTTGCCAAAACCACTGAAATTGCCGATGCCTGGCACAAAGCCGGCCTTGAAAACGGCGGCACCACCTGCGAAGACCCGCCAGGCCCGCGTGGCGATGTGATGTATCTTGCCTACCTGCGTGACCCTGCGGGTAACAAAATTTGTGTATTACACAAGCTCTAGCATTCCAGAAAATTAATGCACCGGTATTTAACGGTGCATACCGCGGCAAACATTACTTGCATCAGCTGTTGTAGCATTGTTCGATCTGTACAACGCTTTCTCTAAACTCATCTTCATATCGACTGGCAAACTCTTCCCACGTGCAAAGTGTTTTACTGTCGATAAGTTTATCCGTAAACAACACTCCTTCCAGATGATCCTGCTCGTGCTGAAAGGTACCGGCAGATATACCGCGTACTTCAAAACTCACCGCCTCGCCGTGGCGGTTAAGCCCGTCCACCCTAATCACCGGACAGCGACTGACCACACCGCGTAGCCCGGGAATGGACAGGCATCCTTCATAATTTTCAAAACGTTCTTCAGTTAGAAAGGTTACTTCAGGATTCACCATTACCGTGAGCGGGTAATCGGGCTTGTACGGGTAACGCGGGTTGCTGCCTGCTTCTACCACGTAGATCCTCCAGGTGTTATCTACCTGGTTAGCTGCAATACCGGCACCGTTTGCTTTGCGTTTTGTAGCTATAAGCTGATCAATAAATAACTGCACTTCATCAGTTTTTATTTGTTCAACTGTCAACGCCGTTGCTACCTTGCGCAGTGTCGGGTGACCGATGTTAATAATGTCGAGCGTGTCGGTGTTATTCATACTGGTGCATCTCTTCCGGTTTACGGCTTAAGTATTCAACCATCTCCCACTCAAGGCCCATGTCGTCATAAAAATATAACCGCAGGCGATGAGAATCTTCAATGAGCGGCCCGTTTTGTCTGTACCCTGCGTCGAGCAGTCGCCGTTCGGTTGCCCGCGCATCATCGATAGTAAAACACAGATGGTTAACGCCGAAGTTAACATAGGTTTCCCGTGCAGGGCTTGGCGTAACATTAAGATGTGGCGCCTGCAAAGCAATGTAGGACTCATCGTTGCCAATATGCACCCAGCGGTACCCTGACTCGGAAACAGCATCCTGCCGCACCTTGTGATCGGGTGCCATTAACTGAATGAACTTTACGGCTGCATCAATATCGGCGACGGTAATGTTTGCGTGTTCGAGACGGCTCATCAGACTCTCCTGTCAAAAGGGAAATACAGCATACAATCTCAAGTTAACTTTAGGTCAAGAGTATTGCGAGACGATTTCAGGATACGGGTTCTGCGCAAGCTCCACCGGTGTCCGTTCGAGGCGCGGAGGTAGCCGTTGACCCCAACCCGGATTGTCTGTGATGGCTTTCGGGTGATCAAAGCTCCAGGGCCAACACGGCAGCATCTACCCGGAAATCGTGGCTGCATAACCGTTTCCTGTGAGATATCCTATGGGGCAATACCGTCCGGCGCTGAGGGCATCAGGTGTTGACCAAAGAAATATTCAGAAAAGACGCATATCAAAAATCCTGTCAGGCCACCGTGACAGCCATTGATGAGCAAGGCATACAGTTTGATCAAACGGTGTTTTACCCTGCCGGCGGCGGTCAGCCGGGAGACACCGGCACCATCGACTTCAACGGCAATTCAATAGCAATTACCAACACGGTTAAAGACGCGACCGGGCACCTGCACCTGACCGAAGCGGCAACTGATCTGGCAATCGGCGATACGGTGACGTTAACGCTCGACTGGGAGCGACGACACCGGCTCATGCGTATGCACAGCTGCATGCACATGTTGTGTGCAGTCATACCGGCAGCCGTCACCGGCGGCAGCATCCAGGACGGCCGCGGCAGGCTGGACTTCGATCTGCCGGAAACGGTCGACAAACTCGAGGTCACCGCAAAGCTCAACGAACTCATCACAGCAGACTATCCTATGAAGCTCAGCTGGATCACCGACGAAGAGCTGGCTGCCAATCCGGAACTGGTACGTACCATGTCTGCGCCACCACCGACCGGTCAGGGCACCGTCAGAATTGTTGACTTCGAAGGCATCGACTGTCAGCCATGCGGCGGCACGCATGTCGCATCGACCGCTGAAATTGGACCGGTGCTGGTGAAAAAAATCGAAAAGAAAGGCAAGTTAAACCGACGCGTCACCGTGGTCTTCAATGAGTAAATCCAACTCAACAGGCACATCACCGATGAGCGCCGCCGATAATATTCTCGACTGCAGCCATGAAGTCTGCGCGGTGCAGCAATTTGCTCAGCACGCCTGGCTTGCCAGTGAGCTTACTCCGTCTGATCACCTGATCACGCTCGATCAACCGGTACTCGACGAGCTCCACGCGCTGGCCGCAACATTAAAAAACGACATACCAGAGTCCAACAGAAAACAACCGCCAGATATAACACTCACCAACGATTACGCACTGCCACATACCCGCGCAGCGTTTGCACGAGTCAAGGCGACTGTCGACAACGGCACCGGCTTTGCGGTGGCAAACAAACTCCCGCTCGACGACCCGTTCGACGATATCTGGGTTACCGTGTTCTGGTTACTTGGTCAACTGATCGGGCCGCCGGTGGCACAAAAGCACAACGGCATGATGATTTACGATGTACACAACAGTGGCGCTAAGTTCGGTTACGGTGTACGCGGTTCAGTTACCGATGTAGAACTTAACTTTCACACCGACAACGCATTCGGCCAGGCAACCCCTGAATATGTCGGCCTATTCTGCCGCCATCCGGCAAAGGAAGGCGGCGTCAGTCGCTTTTGCAACCTCTACAGCCTGCACAACGACATTGGTCAACGATACCCCAAAGCGCTCGAGCGCCTGTACCAACCCATGTACTACGACCGTCAGAAAGAACATGCAGAAAACGCCGCACCGGTCACCTGGGCACCCTATTTCAGTGCGCACAAAGATCACAACGGCCGCACAAAAATGCACGCCAGGGCCAATGTCTCACTGGTTCGCAAGGGATACGAAGTCGCCAACGCCACTATGGACACAGCGCTGAAAGAAGCGCTTGAAATAGTAGATAATATTAGTCGCGAGCCGCAGTACTGGTATGAAGCCAGCCTCGAAAAAGGCCAGATTCAATATTTAAACAATCAGGAAATCGGCCACTACCGCAGCCACTTTACCGACCACGAACAACCTGAAAAAAAGCGCCACCTTTACCGGCTGTGGCACCGCAGCAACGGCCACTACTCTTATCACGGCCAACCAAACTAGTCCGACAACATTCGGGCTTACCC
>CAYZVB010000098.1:0-3475 GCA_964481315.1 uncultured Granulosicoccaceae bacterium | reverse complement strand
GTCACACACTCACGATCCGCAAATGACACTGAAACTTTTTGATACCTACCAACGCGAAGTTCGCGAATTTGTACCGCTGAAAAAGGGTATTGCCAGTCTCTATTGTTGCGGACCGACGGTTTACAACTATGCCCACATCGGCAACCTTCGTACTTACCTCTTTGAAGATGTACTGCGACGAACGCTGGAGTTAAACGGCTATCAAGTTCAGCACGTGGTTAACATAACCGACGTCGGCCACCTGGTTTCCGATGCCGACGACGGCGAAGACAAAATGGAAAAGGGTGCCGCACGCACCGGTAAAACTGCCTGGGAAATAGCGCAAATCTATACTGATGCATTTATGCAGGACTTACAGCGCCTCAACATCAAAACACCCACCACGCTGTGTAAAGCAACAGACCATATTCCCGAACAAATCGAAGCCATACAACAGATAGAAGCCAAAGGGATGTGTTACAAAACCAGTGACGGCATCTACTTCGATACCAGCAAAGATCCGAACTACGGCTACCTGGCACGGCTGGATATTGAAGGGCTTCAGCAAGGCGCACGCGTAGACAAAGGTGAAAAACGCAACGTCACCGACTTTGCACTGTGGAAGTTCAGCCCGCCGGATGAACAGCGACAAATGGAATGGGAAAGCCCATGGGGTAAAGGCTTTCCTGGCTGGCATATAGAATGTTCTGCCATGGCAGCCAAATACCTTGGTCCGTTATTCGACATACACTGTGGCGGCAAAGACCATATTCCAATCCATCACAGCAACGAAATCGCACAAGCCAGCGCCTGCTATGGCACCAACCTGTCGAACTACTGGATGCACGGTTACTTTCTGCAAACAGACAAAGAAAAAATGTCTAAATCAAGCGGAGAATTCTTAACCACCAGCACCCTTATCGATAAAAAGTACGACCCGCTGGCGTATCGCTATTTCTGCCTGCTGGCGCATTATCGCAGCGACATTATGTTTAGCTGGGAAGCACTCGACAGCGCAGTAAAAGCACTGACTCGCATGCGTGAAACCTACTTCAACTGGGCAGACAACGGCAAGGTGGCTACAGCGTATGAAGAGAAATTCCTAAGCTACATTAACGATGACTTAAACACCTCGCGCACCATTGCACTGATCTGGGATCTGATCAAAGACGACACAGTCACCGACGCAGACAAAAAAGCCACCGTAAACCTGCTCGATCAGGTACTCGGCCTTGAGTTATCTCAGTGGCAACCGGCACAAGCTGCAGAGGTACCTGAAGAAGCAGTAGCACTTGCCGAACGACGCCAACAGGCAAGAGCGGAAAAAGACTGGGCCACGGCAGATCAGATGAGAGACGAACTGGCACAACTGGGTTATACGGTTAAGGACACACCAGACGGCTTTGAAGTAACCTCGCTGTAGCTCGAAAGCAAATACCTCAATATATAGTGGCAAGACTTCCCTGCCACTATTAAACAGCGGTTCGCCAGAGGTTTTCCAAATCAATCTGTATCGTTTCAATTGGCTCGGCCGAAACTGTGTCGCCATCTTTGTAAGCACCCGTCAGCGTCCATTGTTCATCGACAAGCCGGCAAGCTTCCAGTACGTCACGTCACAAGAGCACGTTATAAGGGATCAGGTCAGTTTTACGAAGTACCGATTCCAGCTGATGTAGTTGTCGGCATGTTTGAATATAGTAATACTGACCTGTTTTTACTTTGACCCTATATGTTCTTAGCTCACTACTGTGATAGATGGACAGTGGGTTCTATCCCGTCCCTGCTATGGAGCACTAGTCTAAATTACATATTTTGACATCTCTCACAGATGCGACGAAACTCGAGAGATTAACCGGATTAGTTCACAAGCTGTCTAATTAGATCCCTTACGCCATCGCTGATCAGCACGGCATTTTCACTCAGCATTGGAAACGCAGATATTTCCGGGCTAAACAATATTCCACCCATAAAACCCAACAGCACTGTACTGACTACTGACGCGGTAAAAAGGCCTGCAAACAGCCAAACAATTATTACCCCGTATTTCCAGTATTCCGGTGCCAGAAATCTACTGGCATTCGAAAGCGGCTCCCTCAGTTCCACTGCACCTGCTTCCTGAGTCTGCCCTTTTTCCACAAACGACGTGGCTAACTCAAATACGCCTGCACGAATCGTCAAAATACCATCCAGATTTTGGGATAGCACAAAACCAAATGCCAACATAACGATAAAAATGATCGGGCGGACAATAAACATAGAGATTCCTGAATTAATATTGCTCTACTCACACAAGCGTGGAAGGCTATCACTTATCGGCCTGTATCGCGACTGCCATAAGTCTTATTCAGAGAGCCGTGTTACCTGACTACAGTTTGCGCTTTGGCGTTAGCAGCTAACAACGGGCAAACCGGCTAGCGGCGATGGATCTGTTGTTTGCGCGATACTAAACACGCCGTCTACAAAGAAGTGCGTATCGCCCCAGTGCTTCAATTCATTTGATAAAAGAATACCACCGTTACATGCTTGCTGTGATGACAACAGTCCTCGTGCGAAGTCACTATGACCGTCAACGCTTCTACTAGAGGGCGTAGTGACTCAAGGGTCAGGTCTTTGATTTTGATTCCCATTCATTCAAAAGCAAAGACCTGAGCCTGTTCGTCGCTATTCGTCGTGAATTTTTGACTGTCGATGTGAAAACTTACCTCGCTAGTCATTCACACCTACGACTTGATTCACCAATTGATGAAAATACTCATCCGACCATATTTCCAGCTCATCAACGTTTGACAAGAATGGTTTTACATCGGCCTTAGCTTGCTCAAAATCAATTTCATCAACACGCGAATGTAAAGCTTGGCGCAACATGTCGATAGGCAACGCTTCCACATCGGCGAATGCACCCGTCTGCTGCGCTCGAGTTAGGAAGTGTTTAAGACTAACAGCGTGTGTGTGCCCTTTTTCAATCTGGTGAGCATGCAGGTACGCACCAACTCGCTGATTTTATCATTGGGGCGGGCGTAAGCCGCCAGCCTTGCTAAGAGAGCAGAATGTGGGATTACCTGCTGTTCGAATCGCGCTAGCATGCAAAAAATATAGCAATATCTGTTTATATAATCGAATTATTTCCGATTATCTATGCATCTTTCTCTAAATCTCGCATAACCGAGTCAATGCCAAGCTCCTTGGTTGAGAGCCGGCTGTTTGTCAGGCCTGCCCATACCTTGTTTCAACAAAGATCGACCAGACAGTTTTACGAAGCACTAATCCCAGCTGAGGTAGTAGTCAACATGTTTGAATATAGAAAAACTGATCTGCCCCCCCCTATTACTCCGTCGCCATCGGGCTACACAAAGCGATTGAACTGCAACCCCCGGTAGAAATCAGCCGACTCTGTGCGGGATGGCTTCATTTAAGACCACGTAAAACTATGTCTGATTTAACCTGCCCCACATTTGGGAACGGCAACAGTGTCTCATGGATAAAGTTTGCAAATGTA
>CAYZVB010000097.1:7150-15808 GCA_964481315.1 uncultured Granulosicoccaceae bacterium | reverse complement strand
CGAGAATATTCTCGGCATCGAGTGGATCGATGGAGGGAGTGCCAGGTGTAGGATCGGGATCGACAACTTCCGGTGGTGCATTGGCTACTGATACAGTATGGGTAGCCGTATCAGTATCGCCATCCTGATCTTCGATGGTGTAGGGGATATCGATGTCACCGGAGTATCCAACGTCAGGTGTGACAGTGATAGTGCCATCAGTGGCAATATCCACGGTACCGTTGGGCACAGCAATACTTTGTGCGACACCAGGAGTCAGCGTGACACCATTGATAGCGGTGATAGTAAGCGGATCACCATCGGCATCGGTATCGTTTGACAGAGGATCGATGAGCAGCGGTGTTTCGAACCCTGTGCTCACTGTTTCATCAACCGCATCGGGCACCGGGTTAACGGGTTGAACAGTGATGGTTGGCGTGATGGTGCCACCATTGCCATCGGTGACAGTGAATGGAACAACGATGTCACCGTTGTTGTCTACCGCGGGTGTAACGGTGACTTCGTTGGTTAATGGATCAAAGGTCACTCCGGCGGGAAGTGTGCCCGGTGTTATGGTGAGTGCATCGCCATTGGGGTCGTTCAGGTAGTCATCGAGGTCAATAGTAACAGGCACACCGTCAACAGCGGGTACCAGAATATTCTCAGTGTCGAGTGGATCGATGGACGGAGTGCCAGGTGTAGGATCAGGATCGACAACTTCCGGTGGTGCGTTCGCCACTGTCACCGTATGCACGGCATTATCTGTGGCTCCATCAGGATCAGCGGCAGTATACGGAACACTGATATCACCGGAATAACCTGCATCAGGAACCACGGTGATGGTGCCATCTGTTGCGACATTCACTGTACCGTTAGTTACGCCTATAGATTGCGCTACTCCGGGTGTGATTGATATGCCGTTAATTGCGGTGACTACGAGTGTATCTAGGTCAGGATCAGTGTCGTTTGACAGGGGGGTGATAACTATGTCGGTTTCGAACCCGGTACTGACCGTTTGATCGACAGCGTCCGGAGGACTATTAACTTCTCGAAACCCAATCTCGCTCAGGTCACCGTTTTCATTGTCAAGATCCGGGGAGGTGGTTGAGACACTGCCATCCGGGTCTGTGTAGGTTGCATCAGTGGTTGCGCCGAGGCCTGCTTCAGCATTGTCGGTCTTGAGGTCATCGTCACTGTCCTCATCCAGATAGTCGGGCAGGCCTGTGCCATCATGATCGTTTGGCGCATTGAAGTTGGGGTGTGTCCCGCCAAAGTCGGCAGTGGTGGTATCGTTGGCATCAAACAGGTCAATTATGCCATCGCCGTCTGCATCGTTATTGGAGACGTTGCCGTCGTTTGCCTCATACCCTGCAGTGGGTCGTGCTTCGATCGTGTCGGCGATGGCATCGTTGTCGCTGTCAAGATCGACCACATCATCGACCGTGTCGAAGTCGGAATCGACCGGTACGGTGCCAACGGATGCTGCGTTGCTAATATCACCGGTGGCCTGATCAAAAATGTCCATCAGACCGTCACCGTCGGCATCGGCCAATCCACTGGTCGCAGTGGCAGATTCGGACAGACTTATAGTGCCATCTGCATTCAGATCAGCGGAGACGAACGCGGTGCCACTTTCGTATAGATCACTTATGCCGTCATTGTCGCTATCAAGATCGAAAGCATTGATGACGCCGTCTGAGTCAGTGTCACCGGGTGCTTCATTAATATCGAGTATGCCGTCGTTATCATCGTCAATGTCATCGACATCCGGCACCAGATCACCATCACGATCAACCAGCACATCAACCCGCGCTGTCTGCCTTGGCTGTATATCAACAAATATTGTGGCAAACGATGCGTATCCGTCGCCATCTACTACGGTGTATTCAAAGCTGTCTACTCCTGAAAAGCCGGAGTCAGGGATATAAGTCAATATGCCCGGAGTATTTTCAAGTACAGTTCCGTTGGCGGGGTCGCTATACGAAGTGATTGAAAGCGCGGTGTTTGATGCCGTGGTGTCGTTACTCAGGGGGTAAATATCGATTGGCGTGTCTACTACTCCGAATACGGAATCGTCCTGTGCATTGATTGCGCTTTCTTCAAAACCGACAACATACGAGAATCCACCACCACTGCCGGAAGTTGCCAGTTGTCCGATCTGCATGCGTGCACCCGCCTGAATCATCACGTCCTGACTGGCCGGTAAACTGAAGGTAACCAGGGAGAATTCGGGATAGCCGGCAACGGTTTCAGTGGTGAGAGTAGGCGTAAACTGTGTGAGCGTATCGTTGACAGAGTCAATGTCGAAAAACTCAAGCGTACTCACCGCACTGGCAGCGGTGACCAGAAAATAGTCTGCCCCGGTAACTGGTGCTTTAAACCGGGCTACCCCAAGACCGTTTTTTTCGATCGGGGTAATCTGACTCAGTCCGTTTTCGTCTCTGTTTGCAACAATGCCGCTTTGTTGAAAAACGTACGAGGGCTTGGTTGTTGTGACCGAGAAGGTGGTATTGTTTTCCGCTGCTGTGAAATTGTTCTGCCATACCTGTCCCTGATTAATTGTACCCTGGCTGACACCGTTCAGAAAAATTTCAGTGGTATCTTCAGTAGCAACCACTTTGATCACTTCACTGGCGCTTTGCGCTGTGCGAATAATGTAATCATTGCCGACCAGTCCTATCGGCACCAGTTGGTCCCATGCATTCTCGCCGGCACTTACTGATCTGAAGTCATTTGATCCGGAAGATACCGCAATACCTTTGTCGGAAACGACATGGGCGCCGGTGATGTCATCTGCGCCTCCAGCTGCCCGAACCGTGTAAGTTTCACCTTCATCGAGTAGTACTGTTATGGAACCATCATTGTCGGCATCAGCCCCGTCGCCCCATGCCCAGACAGCACCCACCGGTCGATCAATGGTGACTGTAGTGGCGTCTTCAGTTGCCATGACAGATACAAAAGCAACGCCGTCTCCGTCGTTATCCCATGCGCCTTCGCTATTAACACCACCGGCGTAAAATTCATTCCCAATCGTGTTCAGTCCTTTGGACGCGAGAAACGACTGTGCATTTCCACCGTCCTGTCGGGCAGCAACATAGACAGATCCATCGGCCTCGACTTTGATACCGGAGTTCTCAATCACCCCGAAAGCAGCATTGCTTGATATTTCACCAAACCCCTGATCGATCAGTATGGTCTCGTCTCCATCATAGACAGTCAGTGTCCGTGTAATTGGAGTGAGCCCCGAACCGGGTGATGAAACCGTTACCGTAACGGGTGTGGTGGAGGCTGTGTTTAGCGTTAGCTCGATGGCATTTGATGCTTCAGAGTGACCCTGAATGCGAGGTGGAAAAAAGTGAATCGAGAGTGGGTTTGGTGTTACCTCAAGATTAACGTTTGCGGTGGTGCTGCCGGTTACATCGGTCAGTTCATAAACAAATTGATCGGGGCCCGAATAAGCGCTCGCGGGGGTGTAGTCGATCGTATTGTCCGCGTTAATTACCAGTGTGCCATTTGAAGGGCCACTTAATATTGCTATTGACGGTGTGCCTCTAAATGTATCGTTTGCCAGCAGGTTAAGATTGGTTTGTGTATCGACTGTTACAACAAAATTGTCATTGTCGGCAGCAAGAATAGGAGCAGGTTCTGTCGCGTAGTAAAACTCATCGCTGCCGGCATACCCTGCATTGGGCTCATAAAGGATAGTGCCATCACCGAGCACGGTAGCAGTACCGTTAACGGGTTGCTGCAGTATTGACGGAAATAGCCCGGCTGCATCAATGTCGTTGTCCAGAACATCAACTGTGATGTTCTGGTTACTGCCTGTAATAACACTGTCGTCATTAAGATCTATCAGTACGCCATGCCAGCTGGTGGCCTGAATTGTGTGCGCCTGAATTGGTCCTGTTTCTGACTCCAGAACCCAGTCTCCACCCAGTGAGGACGACCCTGTGTAGTCACTCGAGCTTGCGACATCAGCGCCTGTCAACTGCGACAATGTATTGGATGCAGTACTGCCTGCAGCACCCGCAGAGAAATCACAGCCGTATATGAGAATATCCCCATTGGCTGACAGTGAGTTGCCAATGGTTGTAAGAGTGTCGGCATAAGTATTGACCATACTGGTTTCGTCCAGTACTGCCGAGCCGAGTTGTACTTGTCCCTGTTCGCCGTGTGAGATAATGTGCAGCGCATCGATATTGTCGTGTGCTGCAATGATAGAAGCGATCTGCTCAATGCCGTCAGAGGACGCATCAATCATGTACACAAGCGCTGAAGGATCGATATCCGCGAGCATGTCCGTGTGATCAGGAATGCCTTCGTCAATAAAGACTATTTCCTTCGGCACTGCAGGTGGAAGGTCAGGTTCTCCATTTGACGCTGTAACCGGAGCAGGTGCCGACACGCTCGGGAGTCGATCGATTGCATCGGCATAGAGGTCCGAATCCGATGCCCGATCAAGTGCGATATCTGAAAACGTGGTTACACCGGCGCCGTCAAGCAGGATTCTCTGCTCAAGCCTCTGCAGTGAGATGGTTTTCGGCGCTAGGTGTTTGGCGCTGCTTTGTGCGTTTTGAAGCTTACCATTTTTGGTTACCACCGGAAGCACTCCCTTTAAATGTCAGCGCACTGGCTCCACAGCCTGCGATGGAATGGTGGTGTTAAGCACTTTGGGAGAAAAGCAGCCTCTGTCATTGTTCACGTGGTGTAGCGATGAGGTTCGCAAATAAGATGCCAGAGAATTTTCCGATACTATCGGGCTGCTGTGTTCGGACCGCTGGCACTGAGTTTCTAACTGGTAGGTGAGATCGCCGCAGGCCATCTGCTATTGCAGTTTGCCATAACAACTACGTATGTTCAGGCAGCGTGGTTGCGAACAGCACATTTTCCCCGTGTTGCTTTCGTCGTTTACTTCCTGGTTACATCTCTTGTTACATCTCAGGGGGCGGAAACCAGGCAGGCTCACGCTTTTCTTTGAAGCTTGCAATTCCTTCTGCTGCTTCGTCACTAAGTCGCCTGTTGGCGTGGGTTTCGATCAGATGTTGCCACATGCTCGTGTCGATGTGACTTTTACTTGTCAGTTGTATTGCCTGCTTTGATATTGTTAATGCCTCTGGGCCGGCGCGCAATAGGCCTTCAATGATGGGTTGTGCGGTTTCCAGTAATTTGTCGTGCTCACATACTTCATGCACCAGACCAATCTCACGTGCACAGTGTGCGTCGAAGCGCTCACAGGTTAACGCGTAACGTCTAAGGTTTCTTGTGCCGATAGCGTTTTGCAGTTGTGGAAAAATCGGATTGGCTACCAGCCCCCAGCGAGCCTCGCTAATGGCAAAGGTTGCGGTGTTGCTGGCAATTACCACATCGCAGGCGGCTACAATGCCGGTACCACCGCCGACAACTGCACCATGAACAAGGGCGACAACCGGCCTGGTACAGTTATCCAGCTTGCGAACAAATTCTGCCGTAAGTCTGGACGCCTCAAGATTCTCCGACTCACCACCGGCTGCCACTTCAGCAGCCCAGTGAAGATCAACACCGGCCTGAAAGTGTTTGCCGTTGCCGCGTATCAGTACAAGGCGTATTGACTGGTTTGACTCTGCCTGTTCAAGCAGCACAGTAGCGGTTTCGAGAAGCTCGCGATTGTATGCGTTATTACGCTGTGGACGGTTTAGCGTAACCGTTGCAATACCGCGTTTATCCAGTTCAAAAAGAACAGTGGGCTCCGACATAGCAATGATTCCGGTAGATGTTTAAGAGTGGTAATAGTACCCGCGCGTTAACCGTGCCTGCCGAATAATTGAAAACAAATGTCTGCCAATGTTGCCGAATACGGGTATCTATGTATTTCTGCATACTGCGATCTTCGGAAGGTATTCAGCGTTTACGTTTATTCTTTTTTACTACTACCCGATGTGAATCGATGAAAAGTCTCGTTTATAATTAGCGCAAATAACCAGTACAGTTTCAGGCATCTTTTATGAAAACAGCAACAGTCTTAGTAGCTCTTGGGGTGTCAGCCCCTTTGTTCGCCGCTGAGCGAATGTATTGCCCCTACAGTGATACTGATACCGATGGAGACGGGTGGGGTTGGGTTGATAACACTTCCTGCGTTGTTTTACCAGCGATTCCCGGCACTCCGGTTTGCAGTGCACCGGAGTTCGACTCTGACGGAGATGGTTGGGGGTGGGAATTTAGCAGTACGTGCCTGGTGGATAGTTTTGCCGGGCAGGTTGGTAGCCCTGTTCCTGTGAATATGATTGGTGTGGATGCGCCAGACTATCTGCGATATGGAGCAGTTGCGAGTGATGGCACAATGTACTTCGGAAAGCCGGCGCTCAATACCTTTGCCGCACTTGACAGAGACGGCAACACTATTTGGCAGAATGACATTGACCCTGCCAACGCGTTAAACAAAATCAGGCTGGATAAAAACGAAAACAACCTCATATTGCACATGGCTGCCGGCGAGATTGCGTCTTACACGACTGATGGTGAGTTTAACTGGATAACAGAGAGCTATGAGCTTGTACGCTCCGTGCATATTGGTACGCACTCGATTGTGATTCACCAATCTCCGTGGAGCGATAGTGGCGAAATACTCTACGATAGTTCTGTAGTGTCTATCGGGTACGACGGCGTGGTGCGATGGCAGTATGAGCCGGACAATTTCATTAATGAGGTCATTGTGGGGAATGATGACAGGGTATATGTAACAGTTTCTACAGATGATCAATTTGATGAAAAAGTGTTTGTTTTTGATCAGTAGCTCTGTATTTCTTTTATTGCCAGTAATGCAGGGGCATCGGCTATGAAGCGGCTTATTCCGGTAATTTTGTTGGCGTTTTCAGGTAGCGCGAGCGCAGAGTGGATTGAATATTCTACAAGGGCAAACGGTGATGTGCATTTCTACGATAATTCACGAGTGGAAACAACGAAAAGTGTAGTGACCGTTTGGACTCGAATACGGTATAAAACTTCCGTGATGGCGGCCTCGAGTTATCAGAGTTTACTGCGACTCGATTGCGCAGAAAGTTCGGAAACGGTTGTTCAAAGCACGTTTTATACGGACAAAGACTGGTCTAAACCTGCAATGGCAACCAACACTAACGAGAAACCTAAGACATCAGTAGCAGAGAATTCTGCGACCGATATGCTCATGACTATTTTGTGTGACAACTAAAAGGCTACAAAAAAGCCCGCGCTACTCTCATAGCGCGAGCTGTTTTACAGCGTAGTTTGCTGACTTAGCCGTATCCTAGTTGATAGGACTTGCAGTAATTTGAAAGATAAAACCATCGTCCGTCGCTGCATAGAGCGCATTGTCAGGTCCCATCGCAAGGCCGCGATATCGCGTGGTAATGCCGGTAGGCATGATGATCGCACCCTTAATGGACATGCCGTCATCGGCAAGGTCATAGACGTCTATACGCGAACCCGGAGGAGTGGCGCCGAAGCCGATCCCCATGATGCCAGCTGCTAAACGCCCTTCATAGATTCCCCAGTTTTCACCAGTAAGAAATGCAGCAGAGCCGGTTCCCTGAGAATAACCATGATTATTCCATGAAGGGGGCATCAGGTCTTCAAATCGAGTATCACTCATTGGTGTATAAGCGGCTCGAATCGCAGGGTCCATCGCATCCATTTGATTTGGCTCGTATCCGCAGTACTTATCCGGACATTCACCTCTTCCACCTCGCAGCTCACCCGGGTCCCAGCCACCGTTACCACCATTTACAAGCTTGGTGATTTCGTCACTGTGCCAAGGTCCGTGCTCTGCGGTAAACGCTGCGCCATCGCTGGGTCGAAAATCGATTCCCTGCACGTTTCGATGGCCATACGTGTAGATACGCTTGTCAAAACCTTCTGGTGGATTGTTGTCAGGGTGGGAATTACCATCGCCATCAATTCTAAGAATCTTGCCGCACAGCAGTTGCGGATCCTGAGGACATATCCCACTGTGACGGTCTCCGCCTGCTACCCAGAGATATCCATCCGGGCCAATGCGTAAGCGTCCGCCATTGTGAGCACCGGGCCCACCGAAAGGCTGGTCCGATTCGAACGGCTTGTACTGAATATCGGTGACAATATCGGTGCGATCAGAAACGCTTTTCAGATCGTCACTGACGGTAAATCTCATCACAATATTGCCGTCGCATTTGTCGAAATTGGTTTTGCAGCCATCACCGTAGTACTTGGTAGATGATGAGTAGAGATAAAGCGTTCGGTTGTCTGCAAAGTTTGGATCGACAGCTACTCCGAGGACGCCAGCCTGGCCTTCGCAGAAAAGATCATCGCCTGAATCAGAGTATCCGGATGATCCTTTAGCGCCATACAGCTTATTCACATTACCTGAGCTTTCCCGCACTGAAAGACCTGCACATTTCTCAGTGAAGAACATGGTGCCATCATCAAGAAAGGACATGTCCCACGGGTTTTCGAGTCCGGTCATGAACTCTGTGGTTTCAATGAATGGGACGTTCATTCCCTTGCCGTTGTCTTGTGCATGCGCAGTTGAAGCTATCCCGATCACAATACAAGTTGAAGCAGTGATCGTAGATACGGCCTTCCTGTACTTGATCATTCCCCATTCCCCTAAATGTTGTCGATTATTAGTTTTTTGCATCTTTTAAATATTCCGCCAAATCTGCTATTTCCTGATCTGTCAAAGGCTTTGCA
>CAYZVB010000097.1:0-7140 GCA_964481315.1 uncultured Granulosicoccaceae bacterium | reverse complement strand
GTCATGAACTCCGTGGTTTCAATCTTTGGAACATTCATTCGTTCGCCGTGACCATCGGCGTTTGCTGTGGTAGCTACTCCGGTCAACAACAGAGCAGATGCCGAGACTGTAAATATAGTATTCCTATATTTAGCCATTTCTTTTTCCTCCGGGTTGTTTACATCATTGGTGTGTTACATCAGGGTGTTGCATCCTTTAGGTAGACCGCCAAGTCTGCGATTTCCTGATCCGTCAGCGGTTTTGCCATCATTATCATCAGGGATGAGTTGGGCCCAACCTTAACGCCATTACGGTAGGTTTCCAGCATTGATATGGTATAGGAGATTTCTTTGCCGGATATCTTCGGATAGCTGGCGACACCTTTGCCTGCAGCGCCGTGGCAGTTGACGCAGGACTTTTTGTATCTTTCTGCTCCTGCTTCGCTGTTACCGACTAAAGCAGTTGCCTCTTCTGATGCAGCCTCTTCGGAAGGTACCTCTTTTTCTGTTGAAGTGTTACCGCTAAATGCATAACCACAACAACCGAGAAGAACCGAGAAAAGCAGAGTTTTTGGCGATCTAGCTATCATATTCTGACGTTATAACGAGAAATTACGCAAAATTAGCGAAAAAACAGTGTATAGCAGTCAGTTAAAATTTCAAATTAAATTCGTGATTTTGTCGTAGCGCGTGTTGAGCGTGGCAAGCTGCCCGGCTACACACCTTTCGATGAGAGTCGGCATTGATGGTTAGCACTGTTTAAGTAGCCGGGCGCTGTTTGTTCGGGGGCGTCGTATAAACCGCGCTTTCAGAACCGGATCGCTATAACGTATTTGTCGCACCAGTAACGATTTGAATCTACCGCTACTGTGGATTTTGCGCCGATAGCGCTTCCGGTGATAATCAGCTACCAGATGATCTATGCCGGGAAGGGGAAAATTTACTCATGCAGAATATGCCGGCGTCACGTTACACCGACAACCACACATATGAACAGGAACAACAAACCCTGTTTCGTTGTTACTGGCAACTGTTTTGCCATGCCAGTCAGGTGGCGAATGCCGGCGATTACGTCAGTGGGGACATAGCAGGCATGGCAGTAGTGGCGATCCGTGGCAGCGATGGTGTGTTGCGTGCTTTTTTAAACGTATGCCGCCATCGCGGTGCGAGGTTGCTTGAGCCCGGTACAGGCAACTGCGAAACACTTCGCTGTCCGTACCACAACTGGCTATATCAGTCGACAGGTGTGTTAAAGCACGCTCCATGGTTTGGCAAAGATGAATCATTTCGCACAGAAGACTGGCCGCTGCATGGAATTAGCATTGAAATGTGGCGCAATCTGGTTTTTGTCGCTATTGATCCTGCGACCAGCCTTCAGCAACAGCTTGGCGCGGTTGTTGACGAACTTGCCGATGTGCCTGTGGAAAGTTACCAGCCGGTTGCGACAAGAGAACTTGTGTTTGAAGCAAACTGGAAAATCTACACTGATAACTTTGTTGAGCGATACCATATCCCCGGCATACATCCTGAGTTTTTCCGTGCCATAGACTTCAATAAGTTTGAAACAACGGCAGCGGACAGCCTGGTTCGCATGACAGCTCCTCCAAGACAGGATTTATTTTATCAGGGCAGGTGGTTGTGGATGTGGCCTAACTGGACGCTGTCGTTGTTTGACGGTGGCATGAATACTTCACGTATAAATCCACTTGCTGCCGGCAAAACACAATTGATTTACCGGTTTTACTTTAGTGATACCAGTCCAGCCACAGAAGATGCACGACAACAGACAATTGCAGCGAATATTGCTGTTATCGAAGAGGATTTCGCGGTGTGTCTGGCGACCCATCAAAACTATCAATCCGGCCTATACAGTCCGGGCCCGTTGTCACCGAGACATGAGCGTGGCGTGGAATACTTTCAGCGCCGCTATTGTGATGAGATGCCTGAATAAATCCATCGTACGGTATAGCGCAGGGCAGGTTGCAGTAAACGGGTGTGTCGTTCAGCCCTTTAAGCCCCATCCGGTCAAGTTTGTCGAATGGAAAAAAGGACAGTACATCCGGCTTGAAAAGAATGAAGACTACTGGAAGGACGGTCTGCCTTACCTCGATCGAATTGTAGCCAGAATCATCCCTGACGCATCTACCCGTACTGCTGCGATGGAAAGTGGCGAAGTCATGTACGGTGCGTTCGGCGCAATACCTAATGTCGATGTTGTTAGACTCCGCGAGATGGATAGCATTGGCATTACCACCGACGGTTACTCCATGATTAACCCGATGGCACTGCTTGAGTTCGACACCACTAAGCCGCCATTCGACAACGCAGCTGTCAGAAATGCAGTATCACTGACGCTGGATCGACAGTTCTTTATAGACAATATCTGGTTTGGCTATGGCAAAAAGGCAACCAGTGCATTGTCGTCCAACTATGAGCCAACCGGCCTCTACAAGGCGAGCGCAAACTATCCGGCAAGCCCCGACGTTGATGCCGCGAAGAAGTTGCTTGATGATGCCGGTATTACCGCAGATGCCGACGGCGTTCGAATTAAGGCAACGCTAGACCTGATTCCCTATGGTGAGGAATGGCGTCGTGCCGGTGAATACATTAAGCAGGCAGTCGCAGATATTGGCATTGAGCTCGATCTTCGCTACGAAGATGTCCCTACCTGGATAAAAAGGGTTTACGGCGACTATGACTACTCTATGAATCTGAATTACTTCTACCAGCTGCCGGATCCGGTGATTGGTGTGCACCGCCACTACGGTACTGATCAGATTCGAGCCGGTACGCCTTTCGTTAACTCAACCCGATACAGTGATGCCGAGCTTGACGAGTTGCTGGTGCAGGGCGCGACTTCTGCTGATCCTGAAGCACGGGTTGGTGTGTACCACAAAATCCAGGATAAGCTCAGCGCAGATCAGCCAGTGGTTAATCTGTTCGAGCTTGAGTTTATTACGGTGTTTAACAGCAAGCTCAAAGATCACGATTTTTCAGCAATGGGGTCATACTCATCTTTCGATAAAACGTGGCTGGAACAGTAATATTCCAATAACTTGTTAGTATGAAAATCAGTCGGGCCGTGCCCGACTGATTTTTTACTTTCAGGGCGCTGATAATCGTTGTTTAACACTGTTTCCGGTTACCTATGAGTCAAAGTTCAAAGCGTGTACGGTACGTTCTCAAGCGCTTACTGCAGGCTGTTCCGGTTGTCCTTGCAATCGTTGTTGTTAACTTCTTTTTGCTACATCTCGCCGAAGGTGATGCAGCTGAAGTGCTGGCTGGTGAGGCCGGATCGGCCACGCCGGAGTACATGCAGCAGTTGCGGCAGAAGTTCGGGCTGGACAAACCCTTACCGGTACAGCTGTTCATCTACCTTAAGAATGTGTTGTCTTTTGACTTAGGGTACTCGTTTCGTCACGGTATGCCGGTTGCCCAACTGGTGATGGATCGGTTCATACCCACTTTGTTGCTGATGGTTTCGACAATTTTTATTGCCGTTGGCTTTGGCATTGTACTGGGCTTGCTGGCAGCGGCGGGGCTCAATACCTGGCGCGATAACCTCATTTCAATTTTTGCTCTGGTCAGTTATGCCACTCCCTTGTTTTGGGTGGGGCTAATGATGATTGTGGTGTTCTCACTTAAGCTGCACTGGTTTCCGACCAGTGGCATGGAGAATGTGGTGATGTTCTATGAAGGGTGGGACAGGGTGAAAGACATCGCTCATCACCTGGTTATGCCCACGATCACACTTTCCTTGTTTTACCTGGCGTTGTATACGCGCTTAATGCGCGCTTCCATGCTTGAACAGGCAGGTATGGATTATGTTGTGACAGCACGCGCCAAAGGGCTTAGTGAAAGGAGAATATTGTTTGTTCACGTATTACGAAATGCGCTGTTGCCGGTGGTCACGATGGCAGGTGTTCAGGTGGGCGCATTGATTGGTGGTTCGGTCATTGTTGAATCGGTTTTTGCCTGGCCCGGGTTAGGTATGCTGGCGTATGAGGCGTTGTTTTCACGTGACCTGAATTTGTTGCTTGGAATCTTTTTATTGTCAGCACTACTGGTCGTAGCAGTTAATCTGATCGTAGATGTTATCTACTCGTTTCTTGATCCACGAATCGAGGTGTCCTGAATGAGTTTCTGGCAACTCTATCGACGTAACCGTTCAGCAGTATTCGGGCTCTTTATTCTTTTTGTGGTCTTTGTCGTTGCTGTGATTGCCGGTCTCATCTTCCCCGATGAACCGTTCAAGCTTGCCGGTAAACCCATGTCCCCACCGGGAGCTAATGGTTTTCTACTGGGTAGTGACACTCTGGGGCGTGATGTTGCCGCAGGTATTGCCCACGGGGCACGAACATCATTGTTAATTGCGATAATGGCAACGGCCGTAGCGGTGTTTGTGGGTGCAGTACTCGGCGGGTTGGCCGGTTACTACGGTGGCTGGGTTGATGACATCTTAATGCGCGTGACTGAAATGTTTCAGACCATTCCATCTTTTGTGTTTGCGATTTTGATTGTGGCGATCATGAAGCCGTCGATACAAAGCATTATTTTCGCAATAGCAGTGGTGTCATGGCCTGCTGTTGCCAGACTGGTGCGCGGTGAGTTTATTTCACTGCGCAACCGGGAGTTTATTCAGGCCTGTCACACGGTGGGGATGGGTGATCTTAGAATCATGGTAAAAGAGATCTTACCGAACTGCCTGTCACCGATTATTGTTGCGGGTTCGTTAATGATAGCCACCGCTATTTTAATAGAAAGCGGATTGTCGTTTCTGGGTCTGGGTGATCCAAATATTATCAGCTGGGGGTTTCAGATTGGTGCCGGCAGAACGGTGCTGCGTTCTGCCTGGTGGGTGTGTACATTTCCAGGTGTTGCAATCCTTTTAACCGTGCTTGCGATCAATCTGGTTGGTGAGGGTTTGAATGATGCATTGAACCCCAGACTGCGGACACGAACATGAATACCACCGCCAACTCCGCAGCGCTGCTTGAAATCAGCAACCTGTTTGTCAAACTACCCGATGGGGCAGAGCGCCCACATGCGGTAGAAGATGTGAGCTATACACTCAACCACAACGAAATACTCTGTGTTGTCGGTGAGTCCGGGTCAGGAAAATCCATCACCGCACGAGCAATTATGGGGTTGTTGCCGGCACCCCACGTGCGTGTTGATCAGGGCAGTATTCTGTTTAATGGTGAGGAACTCACAGAAGCGAAAGAGAGCAGGCTTCGCGAAATTCGTGGCGGCGAAATTTCGATGATCTTTCAGGAGCCAATGACGGCCCTTAACCCGGTCATGACTATTGGCAAACAAATCGACGAGGTCATTCGTTTTCACACCAAAATCAAAAAGCGTGACCGTCGTGAACGTGCACTTGAATTAATCGATCAGGTACATCTGCCCGAACCCGAACATATTATTACTTCGTACCCGCATGAGCTTTCCGGGGGCCAGCGACAGCGCTCTATGATTGCAATGGCGCTGGCCATGGAACCGAAGATACTCATTGCCGATGAACCGACTACCGCACTGGACGTCACCACACAGGCGCAGATTCTCAAACTAATAAAAGAACTGCAGCAAACTCACAATACCGGCGTGCTGTTTATTACACACGACTTTGGTGTTGTCGCGGATATTGCAGATCGTGTCGCCGTGATGCAGCACGGTAAAATCGTCGAGATCGGGACGACAGATCAGGTATTAAACCAGCCTCAGCACCCTTATACGCAGGCGCTTATGAAGGCGGTGCCGAGCCTGGTGCCTCCGGCGGTCCGTGCTATCTCTGATCAAAAAGAACTTAATGTAGAGAAACTCACTAAAACCTTTACCAGCGGCGGTGGATGGTTTGGCATGGGTGGCAAAAAGCGGGTTGTTCATGCCGCCAGAGGGGTGGATATCACGTTACACAAGGGCGAGACACTCGGCGTAGTGGGGGAGTCCGGATCCGGTAAGTCGACGTTAGCGCGCTGCATCGTGCGACTGGTAAATGCCGACTCCGGTAAAATACTTTACAACGGCGTTGATTTGCGTCCGTTAAATCGTGCGCAAATGCGTCCGTACCGCTCCAAAATTCAAATGGTTTTTCAGGATCCGTTTGCCTCTTTAAACCCGCGCAGCAAAGTGGGTGATGTCATTGCCACGGGTCCGAGGATTCTCGGTGCCGATGCCGGCAATGCCGAAGCCTGGGCTCGTGAAATGTTGGAGCTGGTCGGTTTGGACGAGCGCGCTTTTGATCGTTTTCCGCATGAATTTTCCGGTGGTCAGCGACAACGAATCGGGATAGCCAGAGCGCTCGCAATGGAGCCTGAAATTCTGGTGGCTGACGAACCGGTGTCGGCGCTGGATGTTTCCATACAGGCGCAGATTCTTATGCTGCTTGCAGATATCAGGGAACGACTGCAATTATCGATGATCTTTATTACGCATGATCTTAGAGTCGCGGCGCAGGTCTGTGACCGTATTGCGGTAATGAAGTTGGGCGATATTGTCGAAATGGGTCCGACCTCTACATTATTTAAACAAGCCGAGCACACCTATACGCAGGAACTGCTAAACGCTGTCCCCGGAAAAAACTGGCGCGCTGGCAGCAGCAATTCGGTGTAGAACCAAACAGTCGCTGAGCTGTTACTTTGTCGGTCACTGGCAGCGTTGCAGTAGATTGTTTTGCTCAGTAGTAGTCTATTCGTGTCAGTTGCAGGTGATTTTTCTGTTTCAACACTCAATAGAGATTTTCAAGATCAATGGCAACTCATTATTTAGACGACACCAAACCCCAGCCGTTCTGGGATAACTCGGTTGAACCGAGGCTGGTGATAGAGCCCGGTGACACGGTGGTTTTTGAGTGCCTCGAGGCGAGCGGTCAGTACACAGAAAATTCAACGCTCGAGGATTACCTGAATGTCGATCGCAGTAAAGTTCATGCACTAACCGGATCTGTCTATATCAACGGTGCAGAACCCGGTGATGCACTGGAAGTTGAAATTTTAGATATGCAGCATAAGGGGTGGGGATGGACAGCGTTTCGACCCGGTTTCGGTTTACTGTCCGAGGACTTTGCTGAACCCTGTTTTCATATCTGGAAGCTCGAAGGTAATCACTGTCACTTTGGTGTTAACGATATCGTATTGCCGTTTGAACCGATGCCTGGTTGTGT
>CAYZVB010000096.1:12537-15962 GCA_964481315.1 uncultured Granulosicoccaceae bacterium | reverse complement strand
CATCCATCAGTTTGCTCCCACGCTTTTCTTGATGGCTTCCAGCTCTTCCTGGTCCACCACATCTTTTTCAAGAAGCTCTGACGGGTCTCGATTCCAGTCAGCAAATAAATTCAGCGTCGCCTGAATCGCGATAAGACAAATCACAATCAGAATGGTGGGCTGAATAGTTGCCGGTATTGGCGGATCAAATGCGGTACCGAAAGTCTGCCACTTGTAGAACTTGTTGATGAATACCTGCTTGTAGCTTCCAAACACCAGACAAATGGCAAAGAACCACAACAACGCCACCCAGATAATATCGCATATATGCTGCATCCACCGTGGCATAGCATCGTAAAGGATAAAAATTCTGATATGACTACGTTGCTGCATGGCATATACACCAGACAACATAAAAACAAACCCGCCAATCCACAGCGTCAGTTCATTCGCCCACAAGGTAGGTTTTTCAAGAGCGTAGCGAACAAATACTTCGTACAGCATAACGCTGGTCATCGAGATAATCAGGATCATCACAATACGACCAACAAACATGGCAATTTTATCGATGCGGCTGAAGTGAGGAAATTCCATTTGCGCCGGCACCAGCGACTTTACGCCGAAGTAAAAGATAAACGGAAGTGCAAGTAGAGCCACCCAGTCAACAATGTCGGCAACCCCAAATAACCCGGGCAAATTCGGTGTCACGTCTTTGCGCTTATGAATCTCGGTAATTTGTACCGTTAAACTGGTGGTATCGTCGTGCGGCCAGAGATCAAGAATATAGGCCGGAGCATGCCAGATGGCCCAGCCGGCACAAAACACAAACAGAAACGGAATAATCCACTCTTTTATGTTGCCGGGTTTTTGTTCTCTCATAGGTTCCCACGCAATCGATTGTATTCAATCCAGCCTGCAATGAACTCACGTCACCCTGTTACAGGCGTAGCACTATGGGAGAAGGGTTCGATATGTCAGGTGATGAATCGTTGTACGCCACAGCACATCGCTAAACTGCAGCCTGTAGTGATATTGGTGTGCGCCCAAGTCAGTCATGAAGCACACAACAGTATCGAAGGAATGCACAGAGGCAGACTGATTGTCTGCCTCTGCTAATGCACCGAGAAATACTTACTCTATAGCACCGATTTCTTTCAGGAAGTCGAGGTGAGCGCCAAGAAGATCTTTCGCTTCAGGAGTAGTCGCATACTCTTCCCAGGTGTCGGCAACCGCTTTACGGTAAACAGCCATGTCTTCGTCAGACCAGGTGTTAAGCTCAACGCCGGCAGCACGCAGCTCAGCCGCAGCTTTCTGCATTTCGATGCCCTGCTTGGTAGTAGTCTTCAGACCCAGCGCCTGCATGGCAACCTTCATGATGCGCTGGTGCGCTTCAGGCATGGCATCCCAAACGTCTTTACGACAGGCAAGATGGTCAGCAGGCATAGAGTGGAAGCCCGGATAGTTGGTGTTTTTGGCAATGTCATATAAGCCAAGGCCAACGTTGTTTGCGATGGTAGAAGCATCTGCGCCATCGATAATACCGGTTTCAAGCGCGGTGAAAATCTCGTTAAAGTCCATCACAATAGGTGATGCACCAAGGTTTTCAAAAATGTTGGTGATTACGCCCGGAGGTGCACGGAACTTCCAGCCTTTAAGATCGGCAACACCTGTAAAAGACTTGGTTGAAACCAGTGACTCAGGTCCGGGGATCCACCAGCCGATGAATTCCATATCCTGCGGGTTGTAAAGCTTATTCAGCGCTTCATAACCACCGCCATGCAGTAACCATGAATACTGAGTGTATGGGTCAGCGTAACCGCCGTTCAGGTCACCGGTAAACTGGAATGCAGGGTTTTTACCAACCTGGTAAGCACCACCTGTCATGTCGCAGTCGAGAATACCGGTAGCAGCTGCGTCAAAAGTTTCTGCAGACTTAACAACCGAGCTTGCGTAAAACATTTCGATTTCAATGTCACCGCCAGACATGGTCGTTACATCGTCGACGAACTCACCGGCAAGTTCGCCGGAAAGAGTTTCTGTCGCGAAGTGAGTTTGAATTCGGAGTTTTGTTTTTTCCTGTGCCATTGCAGAACCGCATGCCAGTGCAAGCGCAGTGGTACCGGCAAGCGCCAGTTTTGCGACAGGTTTCTTTAACTCGTACATATTGATCCTCGCTTGGGAATTATGGTGTTCAGGCTTATGTGACTGAAGCGTATTTTAGTGATTTACAGGTTCAGGCCCGGAAGTAAAATGTCAGGCAGGCAGAAACCTCACTGCCGCAGACAGGCCCAATTGTCTACACTCGCCTGATTTAAACACAGTGGGGACACTTTGCCAATTGCGCGGTTATCTGATGTTTAAAATTTCAGATCAAATTTTTCGAAACTGCGCATTTACCGGGACTACGCCGAATACGATGCTGCAGACACCCGCTGAACGCATCGCAAAATTTCCTCCGGGGTAGCCGGTGCTTGTAATGCGGGAAACTGTCCGTTTGCGACACAGCCGACAATAGCCTGTCGGATTGCCGACCAGGTTGAGATGGCCAGCATTAGCGGTGGCTCACCGACCGCCTTGGAGCGCATGACGGTGTTTTCGGCATTCGGGCTGTCATCTAGCAGCCGCACATTAAACACCGCCGGCGCGTCGCCGATTGCCGGAATTTTGTAGGTAGCAGGTCCGTCGGTCAGCAGCCGGCCACCAGCGTCCCATTTCAACTCTTCAGAGGTGAGCCAGCCGACCCCCTGAATAAACCCGCCCTCGATCTGCCCGATATCAATAGCCGGATTAATCGAATTGCCAACGTCGTGCAGAATGTCGGCCTGCAGCAATTTGTACTCACCGGTCAGCGTATCAATAATGACTTCGGACACCGCAGCGCCGTTGGCGTAATAAAGAAACGGCCGGCCGCGGGAGTTTTCACGATCGTAGTAAATATCAGGTGTCTTATAGAAGCCCTGCACCGACAACGAAACACGGGCAAAGTACGCCGATGTTGCAAGCTCCTGCCAACTGAGCTTTTCACCCTGGCTCAGCTTTTCACTTTGAGAAATAGTCACTCCATCGGCGTTAAAAACCAGCTGCGACGGATCACAGCCTTTTGTATCACACAGATGATCTGCCAGTCGCTGCTTTAACTCGACGGCTGCATTCAATGCTGCCATGCCGTTGATGTCAGTGCCGGAAGAAGCCGCAGTTGGCGACGTGTTGGGGACTTTATCTGTACGGGTTGCCGAGCTCTTAATTGATGCCACCGGCACACCAAGGCAGGACGACACAATCTGTGCAACCTTGGTAAACAACCCCTGCCCCATCTCGGTACCGCCATGGTTTAAATGCAGCGTGCCGTCGCTGTACAGATGCAGTATTGCGCCACCCTGATTCAGATGCGTTGCAGTAAACGATATGCCAAACTTAACCGGCGTTAGTGCGATACCTCTTTTCAG
>CAYZVB010000096.1:3475-12489 GCA_964481315.1 uncultured Granulosicoccaceae bacterium | reverse complement strand
CGGCAATAGCCTCACGGCGCGCGCGGTAGTTTGATGTTGCTTCAAGCTCTTCAACAATGCGCGGGATCGTAAAGTCAGTGACTTCCTGAAAATACGGCGTGATTGTGCCGGTGCTTTCGCCGTAGAAGTTTTTCTTGCGTACATCGAGCGGGTCGAGGTTTAACTTAAAGGCGATTTCATCGATCACTGCTTCCATGGCAATCATACCCTGCGGACCGCCGAAGCCCCGGAACGCCGTATGCGACACCATGTTCGACTTATATCGATTGCCGACAATAGACACAGCGGGTGCATAGTAGGCGTTGTCACTGTGGAACATTGCACGGTCGACAATGGCATCGGACAAGTCCGGCGATGAACCGCACATTCCGTTTAACTCAAACTGCAGCGCCTGAATGATTCCGTCTTCGGTAAAACCTGCCTGATAGTTGTTCACAAACGGATGGCGCTTACCGGTCGTTATCATGTCGTCGCGCCGTGGCAGACGACACACCACGGCACAGCGGTTACGGATGGCAAACAACGCTGCAATACAACAGCACGCATTTGCCTGCGTTTCCTTACCACCGAAGCCACCACCCATGCGGCGCGTTTCCACCACTACCGAATGCATCGAAACACCCAGCACCTCGGCGACCAGCTTCTGTGCCTCAGTCGGGTTCTGGTTAGACGTACGCACCACTACACCGCCGTCTTCGTCCACTTCGGCCCGGGCCACCTGACCTTCCAGATAAAAGTGCTCCTGCCCGCCAACATGCAGCTGCCCGCTTATCCGATGCGCAGCCGATGCCAGTGCAGCCGCGGCATCCCCGCGCTGCATGCTGTGTGGTGGCCTGACTGTCAGGTCTGCAGCCTGTGCATCAGCCACACTTAACACCGGCGGGTGCTCTGCATACTCTATTTGTGCCTTTAACACAGCACGGCGCGCCGCCGCCTGCGATGTGGCGAGTACCGCAAAAATTGCCTGACCAACAAACTCAACTCGCTCTGCAGCCAGTAGCGGGTCTCCCGGAAACACCGGCCCAATATCTTTGTGGCCGGGTATATCTGATGCCACGATCACATCGACCACACCGGCACTCGCCGCAACATCGGCAAGATCAACCCTGGTTAGTTCAGCATTTGCCACACTGCTGCCACCGATGGCAACGTAGCATTGACTGGCCGCTTCAGGTAGATCGTCAATATAAACCGCAGCGCCGGTAACATGTTTAACCGCACTGTCGTGAGGCAGTTCAGACATGATCAACCTCGATATGATGCAGCCTGTGCTGTTCAGTAGAAGACTGCATCTCAGCCAGAAACTTTATATACAGATTAGTCGCCACCATCAATCTATAGCCTGCACTGGCACGTGCATCAGAGATGGGTTGAAAGTCCTGTTGCAACACCTGCCCTATTTGCGCACGGTCAGCAACACCTTTTAATGCAGCCTGTTCTAAGTGGGTTGCGCGCTTTGGTATCGCGGCCATGCCGCCAAAAGCGGCAGTTAACTCACTTGTTGAAGCACCAACGTTTGATTCATGGAATACCGCGCAAACACTTGAAATATCGTCGTCGATTCTTTTACTGATTTTATACACCCGAAGTGCAGATGACTTAGCTGTTAACCGGTCACTGGCAAATCGTACACCGGCAATAATTTCACCTTTGCGAAGGGCGGTTTTTTTATAATCGATAAAAAACGATTCAAGCGTTATGGTTCGCTCGCCATTCGCAGACAGCAATACAACATCCGCCCTTAACGCGATCAACAGCGGCGGCAGATCACCAATTGGAGATGCGTTGCCAATATTGCCACCCACAGTTGCCTGATTGCGTACCTGCGTTGAACCATAGCGGTACAGCATGTCACCAATATCACTGTTGAGCGGGCCAAGTGTATCCAGCAATGTGGCGATAGAACAACCGGCACCAATGTGCCATTCACCATCGCGCTCCTCAATGTAATTAAGTTCATCAATACTACTTACCGAAATAACCTGCGGGTATTGCCTGAGCCGTTGCGTTATTTCAAGACTGAAGTCAGTACAACCGGCCACTACCGGCGCTTCGGGGTGCATGACCATTACCCTGAATAAGGCATCCACTGTGGCTGGTCGATGAAACCCGTCCGTTGCTTCAGTATCAACAATCGACTGCAATTGTTTTACAACGCTCGCTTCGCGATCGGTAAACTGATCAGTGCTGCCTGCCAGCGACTCGTCAATGGCAGCAGTGGCAGCATCGATAATCGGACGGTAGCCGGTACAGCGACAAAGATTACCGCCGAGGTATTGCTCAACACTGCGGCGCTTGTGTCGGGTATCGATTTGGTCGACATTTTTGGTTAACGCAAAAATAGACATCACAAACCCGGGTGTGCAGAAACCGCACTGCGAACCGTGATGGTCGACCATGGTTTGTTGCGCACTGTGCAGCCTGCCATTGTCGGCAAGGTGTTCAACAGTAATAAGTTGCCGGCCATGCAGGTCACCCACCAGCGCAATGCAACTGTTAACGCTGCGGTAGCGAAGGCGGCCATCATTGACTGACGCCACAACCACGGTGCAGGCGCCGCAGTCACCGGAAGCACAGCCTTCCTTAGTACCGGTTAGGCGTCTGCGTTCACGCAGGTAATCCAGTACCGTCATGTCCGCCGGCAGACCGGACTCTTCGATCAGGGTGTTGTTGAGTAGAAATCGCAGCACGCAGTCCGCTCTCCAATAGTTAAAGAGAGTTTAGCGCGGGTTGATGCGCTGTGTGAGGGACTGTGCGGTAAGGTTTGCAGTCAGCGGCAACACACAAATAAAAAAGCGACCCGAAGGTCGCTTTTAGTACACTACTTCTACCTTGAGTCCGGCTTAACGAACCAGGCGGCTGTAGATCCAGCCGGAAGCTCCGGTACTGGCCGTCTCAACATTGATCCAGTTACCGTCGCGGGCAAATTCAAACAGTCTGTCACCTGCCTGCACTGTGGTCACGATATCGAAGCTGGTGCCCGGACCGCGTCGCAGATTCACCAGTGGTGCATCGACGGTCAGTTCCGGCTGCCCGGAATTCAGCGCACTACCTTCTTCGCCCTGCTGCACCGTACCGTCACTGTCGATAATCACTGTCGCCACTTCGCGCTGCGGTAAGGCGATCACAGAAAAATTGTCGTCGCCATTGTTGTCGCTGGAATTAGCCGCAATCACTGCCGCGTTCCCATTGGTCTGCCCGTCAGTGACGGTCTCAGTGTTCGCCGCCACAGTGCCCGCCTGCTGCTGACTACTGTTTTCCGTGCCGGCATCGTTTTCTGCAGAGAGTTCGGAAGGCACAATACGGCCAAGTTTGCTGGCGGTGTTGTCGACCGACTGTTTGCTGCCATCCGGCAAATAGAGGTACGCAATGTAGCCACCAACCAGAATCAATCCAAGTACCGCAACACCACGAGCCCAGCTGCTGACTGAGCTGACAAAATCAGGCTCTTCACCAGGCCCAAGCAACAGCCGGCTGCCGGATGATCGCACCTGATCGTTGTGCAGTTTGACAAACACCAGCCCGACAATAATTGCCAGCGGCCAAACCAGAAACAGTGAAAGAATGCCAAGCTCGGTGAAAAACAGCACCGCCAGCACCAGCGTCAGAAATACCGCTGCAGCAACACTGGTATAGGCCAGCCCGAGCGGGCCGAAAAAGAGCGTTGCAGCAAATTGAGTAGAAAGTGACTTCAACATAATTATTCTCTTGGTCGGCGCAGCATTGGTGGATTAATGCGACTCCGACGGGTCAATTATCCTGCGTGGCATATCCGTACAAGTACGGTTTGTGATACGCATGACCGCCGATTGTGTATTACGTCCTGTTTTCAACCAGCTTTAATAGGGGCAAACACTTGAAGGCAGTAATGTCTTAACAGGTTACCCGGGATTCAAGCCCGTTACTGTTGTCCAGTCTGTGTTTGTGACAATACGACCACAAGTGATACAAAAGGTTAACAGATGGTGCCGGTGAGTTGAATGTCAGTTATCAGCGCAATTCGTTGTGTTTTCATCCCGGCGACCATCTAAAATAGTGACACAGCCGACATTTCCGCCAGTCCAGTGCCAATTCGTTGCACCTTTACTGCAGTAACAAGGCATCTGGCTGGACAGGTGGTTTCCACAATCGGGTGAATCACCCATCTGTAAAAAATTGTCAGTGCTGTTGCACCACCTGCTGCCGTTACACGCAGGCCGATCTATGTAACCGGGGAACACCTATGTTCAAACGCCTTCTTGTTGCTGCGGGCATTCTTGCCATGACGTCTACTTCTGCCATGGCGGTCTATTTTCCGTCCGGCATTGACTGGTCGAATCCGTCTCAGCAGCGATTCATTATGTCGATGTACCTCAACGGGCTCGGGCGCGCGCCGTACAGCGGAGAACTTAACAGCGCAGCCAGACAGGTAACCGGCGCAGACAACAGCCAGACGCGACTGGACCTGTTTAAGCTGTTTCTCGACAGCGACGAATACCGTCGCACGTTCCCCGACAACAGCCGTGACTGGATGGTGTACCGCGCCCCCGACCGCAACTACAGCAACGGCTTCTGGCGATACCGCGCCGCCCCTGCCCGACCACAGGGATTTGAAAGCTGGGAACTCAGCGGTGCCAGCACTGAGGCTCTGGCGAAATCCATGGCGTCTTACTACAACACTTATTGTTATCAGGGAATTCCGTGTGTTGCCGATCCCGCCGTGGCCTACAGCAGAGATCTGCCGGTGCAATCTACCGCAAGCGCGCACGCCTGTGCTGACGAGTCGGCACAGATAGCCCGCTTCCAGTGGGTTGCCGTCAACGGCACCACCTACCCGACCGGCACCGATGCCACCACCCTGTGCATGGGCAACCACTACTACAAAGCGTCAGGCACGGTACTGCAGCGATATCAGTGTGACAGTGGATACCTGAACTGTCAGCGTGCCCGCAGGCGTGATATTCGCGGCGAACGTACCGGCGAAGACAACCGCGGCAACCCCGCGTTGTTTTTTGCGGACGGCTCAAGACTGGTGTTAACCAACTACGACGATATTCAGCGTGCCGACCAGCCGCAACAGCAACCCCGCCTGCAACAACAACAGCAGCAACACGCCTGCGCCGACTCCGAACAAATCAACCGCTATTACCAGTGGAGTGGATCAGACGGCACCTCCGAATCTCCCGGCGTTGGCAAAAGCACCATTTGCATGAGGGACTACTACTACAATATTGAAGGCATGACGCTGAAGCACTTTGCCTGTGACAACGGATTTACCAACTGTCGCGCCAACCCCGAACTCGATGTCACGGCACAGCGCCGGACCCGCGTGAACGGACAGTCGGCGCTGCAGTTTCGAAACGGCACCACGTTGTCGATTATGCAAACCCCGCCAGCCAACACCGGTAACCGTGCCACCAACAGCGTTGATCTGAGCGGTGTTGAAAGCCGCCAGTCAACCCGTCGTCTTGCCGGTCAACACGAATGCGGTGTTGCGACGCTGCGACTCAGTCAGTTCCGCTGGTCAAGACGCGACGGCACTACTGACTGGCCTGACGGTGTCGACGGTCGCATTGTTTGTCTCGATAACGCTTACTACGAAATTGACGATTTCACGCTCAGACACTTTGAATGCACCGGCAACTTTCAAAACTGCCGTTCGAGTCGCGGCCGTGACTTAATTGCCGTTCGCGACAGCACAGACAGCAACGGCCTGCGCACACTGGTGTTTGCCAACGGCGATCAGCTCGCATTAATCAGCCGCTAGTCATCCATTTCAGGCAGTTGCGACGTTCGCTGCAGGCTAGCCAATTCGGTTAGCCTGCGGCAACGGCTTAGGGCAGACCTCTGCTACAATCGCACCGCCGGTCGCAACAGATCGGTGCCACTCCCAATGTATACCCTCTATTCCGCAGGTACTGTAAACAGCAATGCTGTCATTCTCCCAACTTGGTGTCCGGCTCGGTACAAGAGCGCTACTGGAAAACAGCACGTTTACGATCCATCGCGGTCACAAGGTGGGCATCACCGGTGCAAACGGCACCGGTAAAACCACACTTCTCTCTATAATACTCGGCAAGATCACCCCCGACACCGGTGACTTCGACATGCCACGCAACCTGGTCATTGCACACGTGGCGCAGGAAGTCGAAGCCACAGAACGCGAAGCGGTTGAATATGTTATTGACGGCGATGCAGAGTTGCGACAACTGCAGGCAGACCTTGGTAATTGCACAGACGGCATTAAGCAGGCAGAGATTCACAGCGCGATAGAAGTTGCTGGCGGGTACACCGCAGAATCCCGCGCTGCAACACTGCTTAACGGCCTGGGCTTTACACCGGAACAGATCAATCAACCGGTCAGAAGCTTTTCCGGCGGGTGGCGTATGCGGCTTAATCTTGCCCGTGCACTGATGTGCCGCTCTGACCTGTTGTTACTTGACGAACCGACTAACCACCTCGACCTTGACGCGGTGATCTGGCTTGAGTCGTGGCTTAAGCACTACGCCGGCACCCTGTTGTTAATTTCTCACGATCGCGAATTTCTCGACAACGTGGTGACCGAAATCGCACATATCGAACACAACAACCTGAAACTATACAGCGGCAATTACTCGCAGTTTGAACGCATTCGCGCTGAACACCTGGCGGCACAGCAATCAGCGCACGAAAAACAACAGCGCGAAATTGCACACATGAATAGTTATGTGACACGCTTTCGCGCCAAGGCAACCAAAGCCCGACAGGCGCAGAGTCGTTTAAAAGCGCTGTCGCGACTCGAACACATTGCACCGGCACACATCGACTCGCCTTTTAAGTTTACGTTTAAAGCACCGGAAAAATTACCTGATCCGCTTCTTAGAATTACCGACGCATCTGTCGGCTACGACAAACCGCTGTTAACCAACATAAAGTTTGAAATGCATAACGATGCGCGCATCGGGTTGCTGGGTCCAAACGGCGCTGGTAAGTCCACGTTTATAAAAATGCTCGCCTCAGACCTTGCCACCATGAGTGGCGAGCTGCACTTTGCGAAAGATACAAAAATTGCCTACTTCGCACAGCACCAGCTCGATCAGCTAACGCTTGAGGCAACACCAATCGACCACTTAAAAGAAATCGATAAAAACGCCGCCGAGGCTGATCTGCGAACCTTCCTTGGCGGTTTCGGTTTTCATGGCGATCGTGTGTTTGAGCAGGTTAAGCCTTTTTCAGGTGGCGAAAAAGCCCGCCTGGTACTGGCAATGCTGGTGTACCAGAAACCGAACCTGCTGCTACTCGATGAACCGAGCAACCACCTCGACATACAAATGCGTCATGCGTTAACTGTAGCGCTGCAGGATTTCCAGGGTGGCATCGTATTAATCTCTCACGACCGCCACCTGCTGAAAATGGCATGCGACACATTGCTACTGGTTAACGATGGCAGCGTAGCACCGTTCGACGGCGACATAGACACTTACCCTGCGTGGCTGCAAAACCGCAGTAAGCCCGCTGCGGCCGGCAAAGAAAAACAACAAAATACAAAACCGGAAGTGTCGGGTCGCGATAAAAAACGGCTTGAGGCCGAGCGCCGTCAACAACTCGCACCACTTCGTAAAGAAGTTACCGCACTGGAAAAGCAACTCGAACGCCTGACCGGCAAGAAAGACGAGCTCGAGGCAAAGCTCGCCGATGAGTCACTGTACGAAGACGATAAAAAAGATCAACTCAAAGACCTGCTGTGGGAACAGGCGGAGCTGGTCAAGTCAATTGAACAGATAGAAGAAGATTGGATGGAAAGAGCCGAAGCACTGCAACAGGCGCAACAGGCTCAGCGCTGAACGGCGATTGCCCGGACAGGTACCCCGGCAACTATGCCCTGAACGCAAAACCCACCGTGCGCTTTAGCGGTTGCGCAACCTGAGCAATTCAGGATTTTTCCAGCGCCTTCACAATCGCGGCTTCATACTCGCCATGTTTGTCTTCAGTAAAACCTTCGTGCTTCTTTACAATGCGGCCGTCTCTGCCAATCACCACACTGGTGGGCATACCCTTCACTTCGAAAAAGTCGGCAACCTCGCCACTATCGTCAAAGCCAATGGTGAAGTTGGCGTTCAGTTCTTCAGCGAAATCCCGCGCCATGTCGTGGTCGGTATCAAGCGACAATGCGATAATTTTCAGGCCCTGATCCGCATACTTATTCTGCATTTCAACCATCCACGGAAAAGAGTCCCGGCACGGGCCGCACCAGGTTGCCCAAAAGTCGACGTAGACTACCTCTCCAAGATGCCTGGAGACCGGATACTTACCTTCAATATCTGCATTGACGGTAAAATCAACCGGGGGCTCCAGAGGCTCGGCAGGCTTACATCCGACCACAAACGTGAAAAGCAGTACGCAAATCCCTAGTGTGTACCGGGTTAGCATATTCTTAAAACCTCTTTAATGTTCTGATTGCACAAGACTTCGCAAATCTACTACCGCGCACGGCCACGGAGTATATGCTTTTTTGTATAGTGATATGACTATCTATTGCCCCCCGGGTTCATAGATTTCAGCACTGAATACCCCGAACCCGCTATACTTCTCGTTTCCTTATCCCTTTGGCAGCCCATTGTCCGCTCTGGCGAAAGCGTTTACGCGACTCCCCGACAACGCAAAAGGTGCACTGATTCTACTCATTGCCGCTGCCGGATTTTCAATCATGGCAATGCTGATCAAACTGGTTGGCCAGCGCCTGCACGTAACGCAAATCATTTTGGTTCGGCAGGTAGTGATTTTGGGCATCATGCTGCCAAACATTGCGCGCGCCTTTCCGGGCTCTTTGTATACCAGTCGCCCCGGTCTGCAGCTCACGCGCGTCGCCGTGGCACTGGTTGCCATGATGTGCGGCTTCACTGCGGTAATTAATATGCCGCTCGCCGATGCCACTGCCATCGGCTTTGCCAAAAGTTTCTTCGTGACGATCTTTGCGATTTTAATACTCAAAGAAGTCGTCGGTGTGCGACGCTGGATGGCAATTATTGTCGGCTTCATCGGTGTGCTTATTATGT
>CAYZVB010000096.1:3012-3398 GCA_964481315.1 uncultured Granulosicoccaceae bacterium | reverse complement strand
GGCAGCTGGGGTCGGCATCATCATGCTGGCACCGGCACTGTATTACTGGCAGCCCCCCACCACCTCAGAGTGGGTGCTGCTGATCTGTATCGGTGCCACCGGCTGGGTATCTCAAATGGCCAACATATACGCCTACAAATTCGGTGAAGCCTCATTACTGGCGCCAATTGAATACACCAGACTCATTTACGCCACACTGATCGGGATTATTATTTTCAGTGAATACCCGGGCACAGCCACCATTGCCGGCGCCGCTCTGGTGGTTGCTGCGTCGGCTTATACTATTCATCGCGAGTACAAACGTCGCGGCAAAATATCACCCCCCTGACAAGCTCTGATCTGCCCACTGCAGTCTGCCGTAATGTCAGTCACCTATTACCAGGCGA
>CAYZVB010000096.1:0-3002 GCA_964481315.1 uncultured Granulosicoccaceae bacterium | reverse complement strand
GGTACAACACTTTGACCACCCTGATCCCAGTCCTCGGCGACCAGCTCAGCACCAACCTGCCATCACTTGCGGATGCCGACAAGAAAAATACCGTCGTGCTGCTGACCGAATGTATGGAAGAAGCCACCTACATTAAGCACCACCAGAAGAAACTGGTATTCGTCTTTTCATGCATGCGGCATTTTGGCGCACTGCTGGAAAGCAAGGGTTGGCAGGTTGATTACATTAAACTCACCGATAAAGGCTGCCCGAAATCCATCCCTCAAAGTATTAAACGCGCTGTTAAAAAGCATACGTGCACCTCGATAGTGATGACTGAAGCTGCCGAGTACCGGCTGCAACAATCATTGCTGTCACTGCAAAGCGAATCGAAAATTCCGTTTACGCTTCTGCAGGACACACGCTTTTTGTGTGACCACGAAAAGTTTCAGCAATGGGCTGATTCACGCAAGCAACTACGAATGGAAAATTTTTACCGCGATATGCGTGTTCAAACCGGCTTATTAATGGACGGAAAGAAACCGCTTGGCGGTCAATGGAATTTTGACAAAGACAACCGAAAGCCAGCCGGTGACAGTGTTGAGTTCAGCGCTCCCAAACGATTCAAACCTGACGACATTACCAACGAATGCATTGCACTGGTACAAAAGAAGTTTCCTGACAACATCGGCCACACTGAAAACTTCTGGTTCGCCACCTCTGCAAGGCAGGCAAAGGCGGCGTTAAAACACTTTATTGATCAGTCACTGCCAACGTTTGGTGATTATCAGGATGCCATGCTGGCCGGCGAACGGTTTCTGTCGCATTCGGTTGTATCCATGTACATTAACGTTGGACTACTCGATCCGCTGGACGTTTGCCGGCAAGTGGAAAAGGCTTACCACGATGGTCACGCTCCTATCAATGCCGTTGAAGGGTTTATCAGGCAGATTATTGGCTGGCGGGAATATGTTCGCGGTATTTACTGGTTAAAAATGCCGCAGTACGTCGATGAAAACTTTTTTAATCATACCCGGCCGCTACCGGACTTCTACTGGACTGGCGATACACAAATGGCATGCCTGCAGGCCAGTATCGATCAAACCATTCAGGAAGCATATGCACACCACATTCAAAGACTGATGATCACCGGCAACTTTGCCATGTTGACCGGCGTAAACCCAAAAGAAGTTCACGAGTGGTACCTTGCGGTCTATGCAGATGCCTACGAGTGGGTGGAACTGCCAAACACCCTTGGCATGAGCCAGTTTGCCGACGGCGGTTTACTGGGCTCCAAACCTTATGCGGCCGGTGGCAACTACATCAATAAAATGTCTAACTATTGCAAACACTGCAGTTACAAAATCTCCAAAAAATCAGGAGAACAAGCCTGCCCGTTTAATTATCTGTACTGGCACTTTTTAAATACCAATAAAGACAAACTTGCCAACAACCATCGTCTGGCACAGGTGTATCGCACGTGGGACCGTATGAAAGATGAACGCAAAGCTGAAATCGCTGCAGACTCCGAACGTTTTCTTAAAACGCTGTAGGCAGCTTTACTACCGTGGATCTATGGTACCGGTCACTGTAAATTCACCGTTTACGAAACGCCCGACAACCACCTCACCGGACTGCGGATAAACACCGGTTAGCGCCGTAATATTTACCTGATGCGTTACCAGCAACAGTGGTTTGTCGATTGACTGCTGCGCAAGCCAGCTTTTCAACTGAGCCGTCTGACCTTCCCGCCGCTGCATGTTGCGAAAAAACGAATTGATTGCCGGCAGTGGCTGCACGCTGCCAAGCTCCATTAACTCTGCCGTTTCCATGCAGCGACACCATTCACTTGAATACACCGCCTGAAATTGCACGCCTGCCTCGCGGAAATAATCACCGGTGGCGCGTGCCTGCATTCTGCCGGTATCGTTAAGATATCTTTGTGTACTGCAATCACCAATGGTGAGTTCCGCAGGGTCACCTGTGCCCGGTGCCAACGCATGACGCATTAAGGCGACATGACCACCGCTTTGCAATTGCTCTAACACAGCTTCACTGGCATGACCTGCGGTGACCAGACCAAGCAGACAAAACAACGCAATAAGTTTGTACCTGATAATTCGGTTAATCATCATTGACCTGCTCCCGGTGTACTTTGGATTTATTTCGCTGACCACGACACCGCTTCGAGCAGTATCGCACCTCTTCCCAACAGTCTGCCCACTTCCGGCGCCAGACAAACGGTCGCTCACAAACCACGCATACCTTCTGCGGTAATTCTGATTTGCGCTTCATGGTGCCTCATATTCCGGATACACGCTTTTCAACTACAGATCCAGGGTTAGTTGAGGCGGTATTGTTCGAGATTTTGCCGGCCTGTCTGAACGTGGAACGCCACTTTTTCTGCTACCGTGTTTTTGTTGAATCTGTTCTGCAGCCTCACGGAACCCTTCACCACGGCGTACCGCATAGATGTGTTCACGGGCATACCGTGCCGCTGCCATATGATCAACTACAGGAGACGGATAGTCACAGCCGATAACGCAATTGCTTTCGCGTTGCATACTGGCATCCATTGTCCACGGTTCATGTACAAAATTGTCCGGTACCGACTGAAGTTCCGGCACCCATTGGCGAATAAACCCACCGTCAGGGTCCTGATCATGCGATTGTTTTACGGGGTTGTAAATGCGCACCGTGTTAATGCCAGTAGTGCCGCTTTGCATTTGCACCTGATTCCAGTGAATACCGGGTTCGTAATCGGTAAACGCGCGCGCCAGATACAAGCCGGGCTCGCGCCAGTGCAGAAACAATTGGTAAGCCGCAAAGGACATTAACATGGCCCGCATACGAAAGTTAATCCAACCGGTTGCATTCAGGTACCGCATACAGGCATCGACAAAAGAAAAACCCGTTTGACCGGCACACCAGGCGTGAAACTTTTCGCTGTCGAACTGTACTTCACGCATGCCGTCAAAGGCCCGGTGCACGTTATGCAGCTCATGCATGGGCTGATCTTCAAG
>CAYZVB010000095.1:15395-16089 GCA_964481315.1 uncultured Granulosicoccaceae bacterium | reverse complement strand
CGATTGGATAATGCAGACGCTCAATAGCTCCTATCGTACGGCCGTTATTGTTAAACGTTTGATGATATCAGCCACCACACCGATGTCTCCATCTACCGCTGAAATCGACGGCTGTTGTTACTCACATGGACATACTTACATGGACAGGCACAGTTAAATGCACAATGTATGTGCAATGAAAAACGAGTGCTTCCTCGCTTACGCGTCGGGCTTCCTCCCTACGCTGCCCAAAGCAGGATGCAACGCTGTCGCACAGCATCACGATGCCGAGGCTTACTGCTGCCGTATAAGAAACGCCTGTCTTCTTAGCTAACGATATGTGTCACTCTGAGTATTTCAGAGCACTCTTCCACGCTATTTTTCCCGGCTGCACCAAAACCAACCGCCACCCGATTTGAACCTTTATAGGAATTGTTTAGCTCAAGCACCCGCTCATGCCCAGGGTCACCATCTATACATACGGCGGTTACTTCAGAGGTGCGATCAAGTTCCCCAACACGATACACAGACAACAACTCGTCAATATCTATTTGACCGGGCGCGACAGGGGCGCCGAAACTTGCGTAGGTAACTTCACCGCCACAAACTGTGGTCAGTATGCGACTGCAGGCTGCAGTCTTTCCCATGGCAAAACCGATACGCGCACTGGTGCCATTCCCCTGCCCGACCCACTGCAGCATCGCCAGCGCATCTG
>CAYZVB010000095.1:2307-15385 GCA_964481315.1 uncultured Granulosicoccaceae bacterium | reverse complement strand
CTTTAATCGCACGTGCGCCGGTTGCCTCCATTTGCACCGTGAGTTCTCTCAGCTCTGCTTCATCCGGCATTGCGTCGAAGTTGTGGTAACTCAAAATCATTGGCGGTGCGTCGGCAGGCAGCAACTCAGCGGCTGCAGTACCCCACTCCAGATCAAATAGATCAGCACCCGATTCAACAGCCTGTAGACTCTTCGCGACTCTTGCAGATTCCTCACCCTGAAACGTGCCGCCGTGCGTGGGATGCCGCAGCGTAAATAGCACCCCAAGGCCATTGTCTTTACCGGCCTTCACCAAATCGAAAAGCTGCTGTTCCGAGAAACCGTTGTCGAGCAGCAGGTCAGCCCGCAGCTCGACACACTGCAAACCTTTGCGACAGGCAAGCTGCAGCTCGTCCGCAGACTCTGCGACCACACCGATCACGCCCTGCAGCGGAAATTTACTATTTGAATGCACGAAAGTACCCGAGTGAAACTAGGTTCAAGGATACTATTTTCGTCACCCGGGTGACAGCCTCAGCTGCAGGTTCCGCCCAATGCGAAGCGACTATATTTGTTGCAGATTTGCGTTTGTCGGAACGATTACCCGACGACGCCTTAGGTTATGATTAACGATCGGTGGGCAGCCGGACGACAGGGCACCGTGACCATTCACATTCTTCGTAAAAAAGACTATCCAAAAATCTGTTTAAAAGTATCGACACATTCGCGAAAGCCTTTTTCAAAATCACCGTCTCCCGGGTGATAGACACTTTCGAAAGATACTACACCGTCGTACTGATCTGCCCGCATCGCATCAGCCATGGGTTGAAACAGATCTGCAAGCTGCCCTTCCCCCATCTTTTTTACCGTAAGCGTCGCCCGCGGCGTGTCGACAACAACATCCTTAATATGAACATGCCCAAGGTATCCGCCGCGCACTGCTTCATAGCCATCGGGCCAGGCCAGCTCGTGACACCAGCAGTTATTTGCCGGGTCCCACAACACCTTAAGTACATCTTTAGCGTCGAGTTCATCAATTAACCTGCGTGCAGTGTAATTGGAATTGACCATAGTGCCATTACCGGTTTCCACCACCAGCGTCACGCCCGCCTTTTTGGCAAGCTCCACTGCCGGTGCAATTAGCGGAGGTAAGGTGTCCCACGCACCATGAGCTACATTCCATTTTTCAGCACCATTGTTGCCCCATAAAATCTGCTCTTTTTTACTGGTCATGATACGTACCAGCGGTGAACCAACCTCGTGGGCCATATCAATCACTCGCTTTAACGCGTCCATGTGTTTGCAGTGCAGCGCATCACCCGGTTTGTTTGCGGTGGTCATACCCGCAAAGATATGGCGCGATAAACAGGAAACCGGTTTACCATGCCCCTGTAACAGATCTTTTATTTCTGCGATTTCCTGCTTTGAATGATCGCCGACTTCTTTATCGCCAACAAACTGGAGTTCGGCGTATTCCAGATCAAACTCGTCCATTACCTTTAGTGCATGGGCAAGATCTCTGCTCACGCCATCGCAAATCAGTCCCAGCTTCATTATCTAATTCTCGAATAAAAGGTTATTGATTCGGTTCGACTCCGAAAGTAGCTTCCGGCACTTACACCACACCCTGGTGCCATCGCTGGATACATTGTCTTACCAGCAGAAAACAAAACGTGGCCGTGGTTTTAAATTAACAGGCACGAAATCCAACCCGCGGTAACTCACTATTGATTGAGAGCAGTCTTTAGCTTGATGCATAAATGTTCAGATACTTCATGCAGATCACTCGCAGGCATGAGGCAAGATTCTTATCGTTAGCAACAATACATCCTTCTAATGTTCTTTCGATGAGTTCAGGCAGTGTGATGTCAAGGTCCTGGGCCATTGCTTCAAGCGTATTCCAAAATGCCCGCTCCAAACGTACAGTTGTTGAGTGACCATGAATGCGAAAGCCACGCTTTTCGGGAGAAAACTGCGATATTTGCTCATTCGAGCAGGCATTGAAAATTTGCTCGAGAAAGTCTCTCTCCTCAAGATATATTGACATTTTTTAGTTTCCACCTGCTGCAACTGTTGGCAATATATACCACCGGCGCGTTCTGTTTCCCGATAGAATGACCAAAACATCAATCCACGGCAACTCTGGAGGCTCTGACGTGGAATTTTTTAAGAAAACGCTCGATCCGGTCGTGGCGCTCGCTGCAATCGCGGTGCTCGATATTTTCATGTTCGTCAGTCTCGGCGCCTGGACGGTTGGCGGCGGCGAAACCATGATGACCGGCCTGGCAGCAGAGGCTGTACTCGGGACCGAAACTCTGCAGCGTTTGCCGTTCTGGCAACTGGTGTTTCAACCAGATCCTTCCTACTGGAAAATCTACATCAGCCTTGGCATGCTCACCGGCGGAATTATTGGTGCGGTGATGTCCAGGGAGTTTCGCTGGCGTGCACCCAAAAGACTGTCCGATTGGGTGCTGATTACCATCGGTGGCTTAATGATGGGCATCGGCATTCGCCTGGCGTTTGTCTGCAATGTTTCTACTTTCTTCGGGCTGACACCTGAAATGAATCTGGGCGGCTACCTTTCCATCACCGGTATTGTGGCCGGCGCATGGGTGGGTTCACTTATTTACAAACGTATTCTGGAGAGCTAAGTGTCATCTGTCATTGGCCAGTGCCTGCTTGCGTTTTTCTTCGGCACCTGTGTTGGGTTGCTGGTTCAGCGGTCGCGCTTTTGTAATACCGCAGCCCTGCGCGACGCAATGCTGTTTAAAAGTTACCGAAACACCAAGGCACTGTTGGTTGCCATGATCATTCTGACCATCGGTTTTACCGGGTTTATCAGCATTGGCGAAGGCAACCCGATGTCCTTCGATGTTGGCCTCAATCAGATTATCGGTCTATTTATTTTTGGTATTGGCATGGTGTTGGCCGGTGCCTGCACTGTTTCTACCTGGGTAAAAACAGGTGAAGGCGATATCGGCGCACTATGGGCGCTGTTGTTTACCTTTATCGGTATGTTTTTGTTCTCAATGTTCTGGTCGGTTAACTACTGGCCACCGGCTCCGGCCAGTATGACAGGCGCGCCAAACCTCGAGGCACTGCAGTTTGGCCATGCCAACGCAAAAACACTGCAGGAACGGTTTGGAATTCCGGCAATTATTTTCGGCATTGGTCAGGCACTTGTGCTGCTTGCAATCTATCGGGCAATCCTGCGTAAGGAACGCCAGCAAAATCAATCAACCTGAGGTTTACCATGGGACTGTTCGGCTCTGGAAAAAAAGACAACAACGCAGCGTCATCAACGCAGGTAACACTATCAGACGGCAATGTGATAAGCGTTGCAACACGTGTGGATTGCCTGGGTGACTCATGCCCGCGACCACAACTCATGACAAAAAAAGCGGTAAATGGTGCGGCGGCTAACGACATCATAGAAATAGCGGTAGACAATCCAACGTCTATGGAAGCGCTTCCACCCATGTGCCCGCAGCTATCTGCAACGCATCTTGAAACTGTCGCTGTAGACAATGGCTGGCATGTTTACATACAGAAGAATTAACCATGGCGTCATTGCTTAAAGCCTATGTCGCAGCGGTAGCAATAATCAGTATTGCCGGTCTGTTTTACGTTTACCTGAAGCCACCACCATCAATGCAGGTAGACCGCGATGGCGTAGCGCATTTCACACCACCCGTCATGCATGCAGAAACCGGTGAGCCGGTTCCCCTGGGCAACCTCATGCGCCACTTTACCGGAGACTAATATGGACCTGCCTGTAATACTGCTGACTGTTATGTTTGTAGTGGCCATGGCAGCACTATATCTGTCGTTTACCAGTGACAGTTTTTAGGAGACCACATGCAAAAAATCTCCAACTTTTTATTTTGTATAGCAAGCCTGGCGCTGGTGTTCGGTGCCATGTGGTTGCTGTTTCCTTATACGGCGATGACGGTCCAGGAGGCAGAAGCGTCTAGCACACCAATGGGCGCTGAAATGTTCGACGATGTCGACCTTGGTGATTTCGGCATGGTGCCGGTCCTCGACATGATGCAACACTATATCGACAGCCCGCCCGTCGATACCGGTGAAGCGGAACAGAAAGTTCGCTTTCAGGGCTGCTAGCAAGCATGAAACACCGCCAGCCAATCCTGCACACTGCCACTTTAGGCTTATTGTTGTCAGTAGGACTGGCCGGCGCGCAAACCACCGAAAATACTCATGCCGTGGATACCGGCAATGAAGAAGGTATTCTGCAAACGGTGGCATCCCCGTCGGACGTCAACGCCGACATAATTCTCGATACCCGCCCACTCAGCAGCTGCAAACAATCTACCCTGAGCGGTGCATATTGTTTACCTGTTGAAGAATTCGTCGCCCCGCAACGTCGCATGGCGAACTGGTCGGGCATGCTTTGGTTGCTTGGCACCGTTGGGCTGACCGGTAACGAGCATGTTCTTATTATTGGTGAAAAGCTCAACCGACAGCATATTCTGGGCGGTCTGCTGGCACTGGCCGGCCAGCGCAAAGTTAGCATTGTCAATCAACCATTGTCTGCGTTAACAACAAACCATACGGTTTCCAGTGGGAGGCAGCGCAGCACCACACGGGTCGAGGTTTACACAGCCCCGATGCGCAGTGACTTAATATTATTACGCGACAAACTGTTAAAAGACTTGCAGGAAAATCCGGTGATTCTTGATGGACGCACCGAGGCCGAGTACCACGGCACCAACATTCGTGCACAACGCGGTGGTCATATTCCGGGAGCTGTACACAGTCCAGTCGCACAGCTGCAAAAGCTCACCGCAAACAGCTTCACCGGTAACCGCCTGCCAATCAGCTACGCCCATGACGAGGTAAGTGGCCTGGCGTACTTCAGCGCGTTGCTCTCTGCCGGAATTACATCGCAGCTTTATACCGGTGGCTGGGTGGAGTGGGCTTCCAACGGTGCACTTCCCGCGGATAGCTTAAGCTATCTGCAAACAGTGGAAAAAACAGCAAACCCTGCAATGGATTCCCCTGCAACAATACAGTCAAAAACGTCCATTCCACTCAACAGCACAACATTGCTTGCGGCAACAATATTCTCAATAGGCCTGGTGACACTTGGATTCTTTTCCAAACAGCTAATTTCAGGAAAACATGCGTGATGGAATTGCTAATTACCATCTCAAACCAAAACTGCGATCAGTTGCTTGAGCCATTGCTTCAGGCCTGCCGGCGCCGCTCATGCAATCTGGAGGTTTTTCTAACACACGAAGGTGTTCAGGTACTAAATAATCCGTCTATTGTAAAACTGCTGCAGGAAACAAACACACCTGCTGTCACCTGCCACGATTCGTGGGTTCGACACTGCGAACACGCAGACTGCCCGGTGACACTAGGCAGCCAAACCAATCACTCGGAAATGATGGCCCGCGCCGAACGCGTAATCAGTTTGTAGGGGCTTTGATATGAATGATCAAAACAACAACAAACATCTTCTGGTTCTGGCACGCAATGAACCCGTCGAGGCAATGCGTGTAGCAGCAGGACTGACTATTGTCGGTCACAGTGTCGGGCTGGTATTCATGAATCGCACACTGACTCACGAAGAAGCACAAAGCGAACACGGTGAGCTTCTGGAATTGTGTGATATTGAACCCGTCACCACGGTGCCGGAAATGCAGGAGCACTTTGCCCTGCTAAGTCCACAGGCACTTGCCGAAAAAATCACGGAAGCAAACGTGGTACTTAATCTGTGACTAAGCAAACTAACAACACAAACACTGTGGTACTGGACACGGGACTGTTTTCAGACAGAGAAACTGTTACCAACGCCCTTACCCAACTGAACCTTCCAGAGTCGAGCTGGCATAAACTGACTCCGGAAACAATGAATGATGGCGACTGGGATCAAATCCTGAACCTGGTACTGTCAGCAACGCGAGTTATCACTGTGTAGCACGCCTGGTCAACAACGAAGAGACGCAACAACCATCCCTGGAGGAACCATGAAATATCTCGCCGCATTAACTCTAACCGCATCACTAAGTGTTTTCTCAATGAATGCCACTGCCGCCGACCCACTTGTCGATGTGGACTGGGTAAAGGCTAATCTGGACAATCCTGATGTTGTATTCTTGGACGTTCGCGGGAAGATTGCAGGCAAATCAAAAACCGACTACCTCAGAGCCCACATTCCAGGCGCGGTTTATACCGCCTATATGAAAGACGGCTGGCGGGCAAAAGACAAAACCGGCACGCCGGGTATGCTTGCCCCGGTTGAAAAACTTGAATCGCTGATCGGTAGCCTCGGTATAGGTAATGATACGCACGTCGTTATTGTCCCCAATGGCGGTAAAGCCCTTGACGTCGGTACCGGCACAAGAATTTATTGGACTTTCAAAGTTCTCGGTCACGACAACGTTTCCCTGCTCGACGGCGGCATGGCTGCCTATACAAAAGAAATAGACAAAGCGACAAAAAAGCCGGTTAACCCGCTTGAGAAAGGCGCGGTCACCGTCGATGCAAAAACCTTCAAGGCCGATCTGCGTGAAGAAATGCTGGTGACCAAAGAAGATGTTGTCAAAGCACAGGAAGGAGGCGTTGCTATTGTTGATCACCGGCCACACAACCAGTTTCTGGGAATCAACAAACATGGCGCTGCAAAACGACCGGGCACAATACCCGGCGCTTCAAATGTGCCTGAGAACTGGCTGACACAAAACGGCGGCGGCTCCTTTCGCTCAAAAGATTCATTGCAAAAACTCTATGAGGCAGCCAACGTCTCTACCAGTGGCGAACAAATCAATTTTTGCAATTCGGGTCACTGGGCTTCACTGGGCTGGTTCGCGTCACATGAACTGCTTGGTAACAAGGAAGCAAAGATGTATGACGGTTCTATGCTTGAATGGTCGGCCGATGCCAGCCTGCCAATGGAACTGAAGGTAGACCTAAAATAAGCAACAGGCTCTGCCACAAGGTAGTCGTATTAGTACCCGTGTTGCTGGTCATTTTGATCAGCAACACGTCACTGGTTTTCGCACAAGGCGAACACAGCCGACGGGCAGCTGCCGAGTTGCAGGTCGTAGTTGGTGATCTTCGCAGGCTAACAGAAATCACCATCAGCGCCCCTTCTTCAAAACAGGCGGCGAGCCTCGAAAAAAGAATTCTCGGGGGCTTGTCGTCACTTGACTTACTTCTGCGACTGGCGAACCAGGAGACAGGTGAAGTCCAGGTGAGCTACCTGAATACAGTGAACAAAGCTCGCACGCTGCTAAAACACCGACAACTAGAAGAGCTGGACACCTTACTCACTCCTATGTCCAACCGCTTTAAGCTCAGCCTCCCACCGATAACTGCAAACAAAAGCGCAATAGAAAACGCCCTCAAATTGCACAATGAACTGTGTGCTGCATGCCACGATCACGGGCCTGCTAACGTAGAACGACCTGCCTACAACCTTTTCAAACAAGCTGCCACAGAATCCGAAACGGAGTTCTTTGCCCGCATGTTGGTAGGCGTACGGGGTGACCGCATCACGGGAATAGACAACCCATTATCAGACTTCCAACTTATCAGCCTGATCGCTCTGTACAAACAGGGAAGATAAGGGTTGTTGATTTCGCCCTTTTTTAGCGCCAATCTCGTTTAATCCTGCTTACCAATCACTACTCTACGGGTAGCATCAACGAACCAGTTGATGCACATCTAAAGACTTCTATCAATAGCATGCCGACTTTTCACCAGGGCACATCTACTGATGTGGTTACCTGAACTTTCGTTTTTAAAAGAGGACCAAACATGCCATATCAGAATATAACACTAGCGATTACACGTTTTATATTAGCAGCAGGAATACTACTTGGTACCGCCCTGTCTCATGCCGGAGGCGTCAGTGATTTTGTTATCACACTCGATGCGACTCAGGGAGATTTAATTTCAAAATCGCAGGTAACCGCTGCAGAGTCTGCAACAACAGATTCGCCCGAGCACCAGTACAAGGTGTCGCTTGTAGAGGAATTCAGATCATCAGAACAATGGTTTTTATCACTTAAGGCAACAAACAGAGCAGCACTTGATGACTACCTGGCAGCACTTGAAGTAACCCCGATCAACATAGAGCAGTCGCTCAACATTGTAACACCGGAACTGGGAGGCGGGCCCAAAGCCGGCGAGCCAAAAGACGGGCACAAAGTCTACGTTATCGAGCGTGAGATACCGGGTATCGGATTGAAACCCGTTGAAGAGCTAACCAAGGTTTCGCAAGGTTCACAGAGTGTGATTGAGAAGATCGGCGACGGCATCGAATGGGACCACTCCTACACCACAGACAAAGGCACCTATTGCGTCTATCGTGCGACTGACCCGGCACTGATCATGGAACACGCAAACACACTAAAGGTACCGGCCAACCCGACAGAAGTTGAGCACCTGGTGCGAAACTTCGAGTTCTAGCGCTCACACGTCTGGAACAAGCGACCTTACTGACAACCGGACCGGTCTAATTAAGACCGGCGCTTCACACCGGTACAGAATTCACAAATATAGCGACGCGAAACACTGATCGACGGTCTGTTTGACGCAAGTCTCATTTTGAAATGACTGACAGCTGCGGGGAAGCAATCACAAATTAATAACAAGCTTACTTCATGTGACACAGCATACGAAACGTCACCCCTCATCTATGCGAAGCTGCCGCGCTTACATTTTGTAACTACGGCCCGGGTGGATGCGCAGAGCAATCCCATTGTTATCAATCACATTTTCTATCACGCTGACGGTAATCGTGGTGGCTTTCAGCGCTGCGACCATTGCCGACACTTTGGGGTGGCGCGCCGGTGCGGTTGATACACAGATCGACACAGGCGAATAGTGCTGCACTAAGCAGTCCGGACGTCGCTTACCCCCTATCCAACCCCTTTCTTCACAACACGCTCAGAAGCTGTCGCACGCTGGTTTTCCTTAGTCGCACCGCTCAGATCCAGCGGGAACTACAATTGTTCCCGAATAATTAATACTCCCTTCCCTTACAGCATCGATTTTCTTCGGAACGATCGCGTTAACCCGTTGCCGGCCCACCAACGCCGCGTCTAACACACACCGACTAACGCACCTGTCGCCGGGTGTGTACTCGTGGTTAACGGTTTGCGCCTGACAGTTGTGTCTGTTCCCTCGCCACAGGTGCGCGATCAAACGGCTCCGCCATACAAAAAATCCAAGCTCTCCGGGATCAAATTTTATAGGAATATTTTCCTATTTATTGTTTTTAGGAATTTATTCCTGTATTCTGAATACTCGATATTTCCGGAGCAATGACAATGACCTTAATAATTCGTATCAGCCTGTGTGTTGCCGCACTGTTTCTTGCCAGTTGCAGCGGCGACTCCAACAACTCTATTGTGACTTCACAGTCAGCACCAACCTCGGCAGAAACCAACGGGCTGCTGGTCCGCGGCCCTTTACAGGCCAAAACGGACAACCAGTTAATCGTGATGGGGCAGTCAATAACAATAAGCGACAATACTGTTCTCACCGACACCAGCTACGACAACCTTCGCATTGGCGACATTGTTGCGGTATTTGGCCAGCGTCAGGGCAGCTTGATTGTTTCGGTGGAGATTAGAGTCGAAGCACAGACAACAAGTCACATTATCGTTGGCACTCCCGAACTCAACGTAGCCGGGCAATACAGCATTGGCGATTTGCTGTTAACGCTGAGCGCTGATATCTCCGCCGACCTCAGCGAACTGCGCGAGTACATTATGGAAGGTCAGTTTGATAGTAACTCCGGCAGCATTAACATCGTCCAGTTGGTCGAACAAAACACCGACGGTACTGTGCCTGACGACCACACTGCATCGGGTGAATCCGGCGACAGACTTTACCTTGACCTTGAGGGCGGTGACAGCTGTGTCACCACCGGAAGCACGGAATTGTACCGTTTAATGAGTGTCGAGCTCACCGCCGACGCACGGATGATCACTCGCGATATCAGTACAGAAACTATTGTAAGTCCCTCACATACCGTGGTCTCTGTTGACAGCGTTAGCGAGCGGGGCATCGGATTGCAGTTTGCGCAACAGGGTATAACCGGCGTTGAGTTTAACAACAACAATGATCTGATCGTTCGTTACTTTGCTTCTCTGGACACCAGTGTTCAGAAACCGGTAATTTTGCAAAGCACCGGCACAGACTACTGTGCGTTCGCCTATTTTCCAGCGAATAGCAGTGCGTGTGCCATTGCAGTGAACAACACGCAATTATCCACCGGTGGAACCAATGTTAGTACATCAGTTTCGGTACAGAGCAGTAGCGGTGGAAACGGTGGAAGCAACGGCCAGGCAGGAACCAGCGGCGAAAACGGTATTAGCGTGGTTAATAACAACGGTGTCACCACAATTGGGGATGAAATCATAATCAGTGATTGCACTGTTCAATCTTCCAACGGTATTCCGGTTATTATGCTCAACCATTAGCAGCAGGAAATCATGGTGCAGCTGTTTCACGACAGCAGACACCAATTTGACTAATATAGTCATTACCAACTAATCCCCGGCAACATAATTGCGTTGCCGGGGATATTTTTTCTGACAATTTCGGAACCACTCGGACAGTACCAGACGGACATTCATCATCAATGCAGAATGACGAAAGCGCACCGGGCGTACTGCGCTCGGCCCTGTATAACATTTTTAAGTCGCTTGCCAGAATCAGCTTGCGCTATGGTGTTTCAGCAGGCGCGGCAGAAGAGCTAATTCGCAAGGCGTGGGTTGAGGCAGCTGTTGAGTCACTGCAAAAGGAAGGCAAAAAGCCCATGTCTTCAAAAATATGTGCAGTGACTGGTTTGTACAGAAAAGAGGTTGTGCGTATACGTGCCCTGCCCCCTGTTGCCGACACCGCAAAAGAAGACAAATACAGTCGCGTCACGCGCGTCGTTACCGGCTGGTTGCGAGACAAGAAATTTCATACATCAAAAGGCAAGCCCGCAGTCCTGCGAATGGAAGGTAAAAACAGCTTTCATGAACTGGTGCGGCTATACAGCGGTGACATGTCTACGCGGGCCATGCTCGATGAACTGCTTCGCACCAAATCTGTCGAACTTAACCGCAGCAACAGCATACGTTTATTAAGCCCGGGCTTCCTGGCACCGAAGTCGGGCGTTGAAGGTTTGCAAATTCTGGGCGATGACGTTTCTGATCTGGTCGATACCATCAACCACAATCTCGACACCAATCCCGAACATAAACGGGTACAAAGAAAAGTTTCTTATTTGCACATTCCACAACGACACCTGCCTGCCTTCGAAAAGTTCGCAGAAAAAAACGGTCAGCAACTGCTTGAGAAGCTTGATCAGTGGCTATCCAGACACGATACGGAAAACATTGAAGAAGGCACTCCCGGCTCACGCCTTGGACTCGGCCTGTACCTGATCAGCAGTGAAAACACACCCGCCGATGTAACTGGTAAAAAATCATGATAAAGGCAATTACTTCCGGCTTGATAATTCTGCTGCTGTCCGCTTGCGGCGGAGGGTCCGGTGGAGGCATAAGCGGTACCGGTATTATGTTGGAAGGCGACGATGTTGTTGTCGGTACTATTGAAGGTTTTGGCAGCGTTATTGTCAATCAACAAAAGCTCAACACAGACAACGCCAGAATCACAATAAATGGCGAACCGTCGAATCAGACTGGTTTACGTATTGGTATGCAGGTACGCATTAACGCCGACCTGCAATCACTTACAGCAACCAGTATCGACTATGTACCACTGGTGGTTGGGCCTGTGCGTTACATCAATCCCAACGATCGGAGCATTAGTATTCTCGGGCATATCGTCAAATTCACCGATGAAACGATCTACAGCGATATTGATGAAGCCTCCATTACAGTCAACACGGTGCTTGAAGTAAGCGGACTAATCGATGCCAACCGCCAGATTATTGCAACCTACGTTCGCAGCGCACCGGCTGCATCGCAGTATCAGCTGCTTGCAACAGTAAGTTCGCAACAACAGGGCTTTGATATTTCAGCCGATCTTATCGAGCTTGAACTGGCACTGGAACAACTCAACCTGCAACTGGAACTTTTAGAAGAACTCGACGCTTTAGCGGTATTTTCAAGTCGGCAGGCCGTTATCACGCTGGCAGGCAACGGCGGGTCAAGTCAGTCACTCGCCTACCTGCTGCCGGAAAACAGGTTTGTCGAAGGTGCCCGCGTAGACGTGTTACAGGCGGTAACCAGCAACCCTGTAAACGGGGTATTTACGACTGATGACTTTACCATCACGGTGCCACCCGGCGCTGCCGTTACTTTTCGCTCCGGCGCTATAGCGGATGTATCAGACATTCAACCAAACCAGGTGGTACGAATCACCGGGGCGTTTGTTGATCGCGATGGGTCGATTCTGGCCGACTCAGTTCAAATACTACTGACCAACTAAGCCATTGGTGTGGCTTAAGCACAAGTAAGGTTAAAACACAGTGGTTATAGCGAAATTTCCTTGTCTCACTTAAGCTGTTTCCGGCTCAACCAAATGTAATTCTTCTTCAGCAACTATATACCCTCTGCACTTCTTGCTGCCGCAATGACAGGGAATCGCGAAGTCTGCGGGCCACGAATAATCAATAGTGAGTTCCGCTCCTGCCTTTACTTTTCGTATCACCCCTAAGTACAGATCTTTAACACCGGTTTTCGGGTCGGGTTTGTCATCTTCCCAGTCAAATAACTCGCAGTTGGGTCGGCAGCTGTGATTTAAAAATCGAAAAGGCGCTTTGGGCACAAGCATTTTGTCGTTGCCAAGCTCCATCACATAGCGCGGGTCGTGCTTTGCGTCGTCGACAACTTTTCCTTTGATGCGCCCGATTACCGCATCTTTTTTAAAGTCTTTTTTGGCGTACAACCCGAGCCCGCTGCCGCTCTCTTTTACTTCAATCTTTTTTTTAAGTTTGTTCTTTTTTTTGCTCAACTGAAGTTTCTCTTAAAAGCCGCTGTGCGGTTGTCAATGTTAGCAGCGTAATCTTAAGACATGCTGGCAAACTGTCAATCAGGCGCGGGCCCCAGTGAGCCACGGGTGACCAGTGGTGCCTCTAAATTTATCTGCCGGGCGCCCTGTGCGC
>CAYZVB010000095.1:0-2297 GCA_964481315.1 uncultured Granulosicoccaceae bacterium | reverse complement strand
CCCATCTCAACGTGAGGCACATCGACAGTGGTAATGGCAGGCTCCACTAACTCGGCATGTTCAAGGTTGTCGAAGCCGGTAATGGAAATATCACGTGGTACCTGTAAACCGGTTTGCTGCGCCCGCCGGATCGCACCGGCCGCCTGTACGTCATTACCGCACATCACCACGGTGGGTTTAACCGCACCGGCCATTAAGCCATCGAATGCTTCGGCGGCCGCGTCAATTTCATACGGGACTTCTGCAACCTGCAGTGCACTGGCCGGCAAACCGAAGCCGGCCAGTGTCTGTCGCACACCGGCTACTCTCGAGCGCGCGCGGTCATTCTGCGATACCGGTGCCGAAATTACACCGAAGCGGCGGTGTCCGAGTTCAAGCGCCTTTTCGGTCAGCTCACGCATTGCCGCACCATTGTCGAAACCCACGCACGACTGCCCGTCCATCACTTCAGATGTCCAGCCAATCACGTAGGGCATGTTTCTCTGTTTAAGAAAGCGGTAAACCGACTCATCACGCTCTGCACCTACCAGCAGCAGGCCGTCAACACCGCGCGCAATCAGCGCACGGATTTGCCGCGCTTCGGTTTCCCGGTTGCTGTCGGATGCGGCCAGAACCAGCGTCCAGCCGAGTTTATCGAGTTCGCCCTGAAAGGCATGTATTGCACGTGAAAAGATTGCACTGGCAAGCGTCGGGATCACCGCGCCAATAATGTCGGTACGACGCGTGACCAGCGCTTTGGCGCTGAAATTCGGCGCGTAGCCCAGCGAATCGACTGCCGCCTCAATGCGTTCGCGGGTGCCAGAAGCAACCCGTTCCGGTGCATTCAGACACCGTGACACCGTCGCTGTCGACACCTGCGCGAGCCTGGCTACGTCTTCTAATGTCGGAACTGTCTGGTCAACCATTCAACCTGCCCGGGTAAATACGTCTGGTAATCGCGGCAAAATTAGCGATGTAAGCGCTTGCACCGCTGGCGACAAGGGTATACTCTCTGCGGTCGAAATGTAAGCGCTTGCATCGACAAACTTTCATCTTGCGCCCGGCACGGCCGTCATTACTGCCGCACAAGCACCCAAAAGCGTTACCAGAGGAACACCACAGTGCCAGTCACTTACCTGAAAAAAGCCACCCACACCGCAACCGCAGACCAGCATGAGGTCAATGCCCGCGTTCGCAGCATGCTCGACGAGATTGAAAGCGGCGGTGACGAAGCCGCACTGCGGTACGCCAAAGAGCTTGATAAGTACGAAGGCGATGTCATTCTCGATGCCGCTGCCATTAAAGCCGCCACCGAAAAGGTTCCGGCTCAGCTACAGCGCGACATTCAGTACGCACACTCCAATGTGGCAAAGTTTGCCGAAGAACAGCGCAAGTCGCTGCTCGAGTTTGAAACCGAAGTCGCCCCCGGTCTGATCGCGGGCCAGCGCTGCATTCCATGCCGAGCGGCAGGTTGTTATGTACCCGGCGGTCGCTACAGCCACATTGCCTCTGCCATCATGACCGTGACCACGGCTCAGGTGGCGGGCGTCAACCATATTATGGCGTGCTCTCCGCCGCGACCCGATGAAGGTGTGGCACCTGCAATTATTTATGCTGCACACATCGCCGGTGCCAACACATTAATGGCAATGGGCGGCGTACAGGGTGTTGCCGCCATGACTTACGGGCTATTCGGTCTGCCCAAAGCAGACATTCTGGTCGGCCCGGGCAACCAGTACGTGGCAGAAGCTAAACGTATTCTGTTTGGCCAGGTTGGTATTGATATGTTTGCGGGCCCGACTGACAGCCTGATTCTGGCCGACGCCGATGCAGACGCCGAAATTGTCGCAGTCGATTTAGTCAGTCAGGCAGAGCACGGTTACAACTCCCCGGTATGGCTGGTAACCGACGACAAAGCACTTGCCGAAAAAGTCATGGCGCGTGTACCGGAACTGATTGCCGACCTGCCCGAACTTAATCGCGACAACGCCGCTGCCGCATGGCGTGACTACGCTGAAGTCATTTTGTGCAGCGACCGCGAAGAAATGGCAGGTGTTTCAGACGACACCGCACCGGAACACTTAACGGTTCAGGCCAAAGACCTCGACTGGTGGCTGCAGCGCCTGCAGTGCTACGGTTCATTGTTCCTTGGTGAAGAAACCACCGTTTCCTACGGTGACAAAGCCGCCGGCACCAATCACGTATTGCCAACGTCGGGTGCGGCACGCTACACCGGTGGATTGTCGGTACACAAGTACATGAAAGTAGTCACCTGGCAAAGAGCCACAAGAGAAGGCTCGATGCCGGTTGCAGAAGCG
>CAYZVB010000094.1:15852-16157 GCA_964481315.1 uncultured Granulosicoccaceae bacterium | reverse complement strand
GAAACAGGATGCCGCCTTTGTATATGCATTGGTTGCAAAGACGCTTGCACGAGTTTAACTAGTGACCACGGTGCGCCAGGCGGTCGGGTCGTGCCTTCGACTTTCGGTTCGTTTCAAACATCTGTCTGACAATTCGTGTGTCCAGCCTGGTGTTGGTCTGGGTGGTGCAGAGTTGCTGAGCCGGTGGGTTTCCCTACTCGTTTGGGTGTGGTGCCAAGGTACTTTTTTCTTTGCTGTTCGTCTTCCCCGTATTTCAACTGCCGTAACAAAGAAAAATAACCAACGGAAACATCAGTACACGTATA
>CAYZVB010000094.1:3403-15842 GCA_964481315.1 uncultured Granulosicoccaceae bacterium | reverse complement strand
AAAGCGTCGCGTCGGTTTACCCGGCTCACAGAAAATTCCCTAAAAAACCAAAAAGAACACTAACACTCATATCTTTGAACGATCTGCAAAGAATGATGTACGAAGTGTAGAAAAATGGATAAACAAAAAGGTCGATCTGTCAGTCCTATATTTCGCAATTTAAGAAATCATTTCACTCCTATTTAACACAGAGAGAATACAACAATGCGATTTATCACAAAGCAGATTCATGCGTGGCTCGACTATCCGGTTGCCATTGGGCTTATTGCAATGCCTTTCCTCCTGGGTATTGGCGGATCAACTCCAGTTGCCATGTGGCTGTCTGTTGCCACTGGTATAGCGGCTTTTATACTGACCTTGCTCACCGACCATCAAGCAGGAGTGATTCGGGTGTTGTCGTATAAGTTTCATCTGGTAGTCGATTTTGCGGTGGGTGTGGTGTTTCTGCTAGCGCCGCATGTTTTCGGTTTTTCGGGAGTCGACTTCTGGTATTTCACCGTACTGGCACTGACGGTATTAGCCGTTGTTGGCCTACATAAGCCGGAAAGCCGGGAGCTTGCGCACGCTTGAGACATTTGAGTAACTGAGATGGCTAGTGCTATCGGGTTGTCTGAATCCGATCGCTTCAGTCGGTTTTCGAACATGCCTCTGCAATATCCTCATGCAGACGGTTATGTAGTTTTAGTTTCCCCAGAAACGTAACTGTGAATTCTCTGAGCAGCGTATTCCCGTGCAGGCCGCGGAGTGGTGGTTCGCTTTGGTCCACGATGGTGGCTAAGAGTTAAGGTATTTTGCTGACACTAAAGTTACGGTGAAATGCAGTTGGCTGCAGCGCTGGATGTGCCGATTAACGCTGGTGCCTTTGGGTTGGTTCAGCTTAGAAATTAGCAGAGCCTGGGTAGTCTAAATATGTGAACTATGCCTCATTCTTCGGGGTGTAGTTTACGCACACTACGGGCATTATTCACCGGCTTAAAAACTTCACTTTTCAGGGTAAAAATGAAAAATCTTTCTCGTGGCGGTATGGTGGTCATGGCTGTATCTGTCGTTTCCAGTGTGCCTGCACATGCGGTTTCTGGAAAAGAAAAGGACGCAATCAAAGAGGTTTTGGCCGAATCATATCTGGTTCCGGCGGGGTTGGTTGCAATGGCTGACGGTGGTTTTGATATACCACTTTCTCTGGATATGTTTGAGTCGTCTACAGCGGTAACTGATTCCGAGTCTCTGGATACCCAAATCGACCGTATGGTGGTGACTAAAAACAGTGTGGCTGCAACTGAGGTTGTTGATCCTGAAGACGAAATTACTGTTAAGGTTGCGGATCTGGAAAAGCTGTTGCCCGACGGCAAGATCGCTGTACTTAAATCGTCAGCGCCTCCAACTGATGAGTCAGAAGACGAGGCTAATGCAGAGTCTGAAGCATCTCAGGCAGCACCTGAGGTAGTCATTATCAGTGAAACCGTAGAGACGGTCGGCGAAACATCACCAACACCCGCTGATACTGTCAATGATGAGACTGAGTCTGCACCGGAAGCAATGACTGATGCTACTCCTGCGACGGCGGATGCGGCAGAACCTGTAAATGAAGCGGTTGACGAAATGCAAAGCACCGCAGAAACTGCAATCGAGCCTGTGGAAGAAGCTGTAGAGGAAGTGGCCAGTCAGGCTGCACCGCCTGCGGAACCTGAAACTACTGCAAAGCCTCAGGTATCAGAGTCTGACGATGAATCCAGTGCCATTGATTCTCTCGTTCAGGCAATCAAGCCTGAAGCGCCCATTGAGCCACTGGAAAATCGACGACTCACAGCGTACATGAGTGAGAAAGTTCTATTTACTCAGGTAGAGCAGGGCATCACCGAAGGGAAGTTTGAGAACAGCCGGGTGCACCTTGCAACGCTTTATAGCGAAGAGCGCGATATCGTTTTACAGGGTGGTATTTCACTTGACTCTACCTGGTCAAAAACAGTGCGCCTTTCGTTTGGTGCCCGTGCCTACGTCGCATTGCTTGGTCAAGAGAACGAAGACACCTTCGCCGCTGCTGTTGGTACAGAAGCGGCCTACCGCCTGCCGTTCAAGTCGGCACCACTGGAGTTCACTGCAAGCTTGTATTATGCGCCTGACATCATGACTTTTGGTGTTGGTGATCGTGCGCTTGATGCGAAATTGCAGCTGGCAATTCCGTTTAGAACGCACTCAGCCATATTTACCGGAATCCGTTACTTTCAGGTAGATACACAACCGGAAGACCGCGAAGTAGACAACCGGCTGCACGTCGGATTCCGCTGGAACTTTGAGTAACAATCACTGGCTGTGACACCGTCTGAAGCGGACGGTGTCAGTCAGTAATTATTGCCATCACGCTGAAAAAATCTACCCAGATTATTGATCTGCTTTGCCTGCTGCTGCGTCCGGTTGGAGATATATTCCAATGGTAGTCGGAAGCAGTAGTGATCTTTGAGGTTATCAGGCAGCGCTTTTCATCGAGCCGTTGTTATCCACCAGCCACTTTTCAAGTGTGGCTATCATAGCGTCAATTGTGATCGGTTTACTCATGAAATCATCCATGCCGGCACTGATACAGTGCTCGCGATCTGATTGCATTGATGATGCGGTGAGCCGCGACAATAGTGGTATACGTCGATGTTTCTTTTTCGCTTTCCCGAATGATACGTGTGGTCTCCAATCCGTCTCTGTCCGGCATGTGGCGGTCCATAAGCACCAGGTGGTAGTGCTGCTGCGCGACCATATCAACGGCGGCGAATCCATCATCTGCCAGATCGACTTCGGGTTGTCATCCACAACCAGTACTCTTCCACTGAACTGTTTTCTGGGGAATGTGTCACTGCTGTCAATGACTGTAGCTTCAGTATCCGTACTAATTAGCGCCCGGGACACAAGTTGGGAGAATCGAGTGCACCGTTGATTTGTGAATAAGCGTGTTCTGGCAGCACAGGATATTCTTTCTAAATCAGAGACTAATCTGGTAGTGATTAGAATTCAGGTAAGTACTGTTTCTAAACAATTCCCAGAGAACGCCCGGGATAACGCCCATCGTTGCACCTGATTCAGGCTGCAGATCGAAAGTCCTGCTCAGGTTTGGAGAATGTTGAAGCGATTTCTCTGAACTTTTGTTCTACAGCCAGGAATGCATCAACCACATCCGGATCGAAATGGCTTCCTTTTCCTTCAACGATAATGTCACACGCCTTCTCGTGAGAAAACGCCGGCTTGTAAACGCGTTCACTGATGAGTGCATCATACACATCGGCAAGTGCCATCAGTCTGCCCGACACTGGAATATCATCGCCCTTTAACCCGCCGGGGTAGCCACTACCGTCCCATTTTTCATGGTGGGTTTCCATTATCTCGCATGCCACTGACAGGAATGAATGATAGCCAATGGTGTCCTGCGCCGAGCTTAACGCCTGCGCCCCAATCACTGGGTGTTGTTTCATGACTTCAAATTCTTCAGCGGTCAATCGTCCCGGCTTCAGGAGAATTCTGTCGGGGATACCGACTTTGCCTGCGTCGTGCAATGGTGCAGACTTGTAGATCAGATCGATCATTGAATCGGTCAGCACAGACTGAAAACGCGAATGAGTTTTCAAGTGCTCTGCGAGTACCTTGATGTATTGCTGGGTTCTAAGTATGTGCGCCCCGGTCTCGTTGTCTCTTGCCTCTGCCAGAGAAGCCAAAGCCAGAATGGTTGCATCCTGCATTTGTTCCACTTCACGCGTGCGAGTTTGCAAGGCCGCTATTGTCTGGTTGGTGTGTTTGGCAATCATTCCAAACTCATCGTTACTGGCTACCGGTACCCTGACGGTGAGTTCGCCTTCTGCAACCTGATTTAACGTAGACTGTTGAGCCGTAAAAAAGAACTGCAAATTGGAACCGTACTTTACGATGATTTGTAGAATGTAGGCGAGAGTGACCGCAAGTATGAAGGTGATTTCAAAAAACACCAGCTGTGCTGCCTTTGTTGCTTCTATGGAATTATTCGGGTTGATTAACCAAACTAAATCCTTGGCTAATACCAGTGACACCACCACACCGAGGATCCCCATGCAGGCCCCGGCAAACCAGCCGAATTTTTTTGTCAGCGGGTATGGAGACTGATCGATCTCCAGGTGATGTCCGGATGCTTCAAGCTCGATGGCCAGTTGGTGCTCTTTTCGCAGTCCCAGGTCGCACGCGGCAAAAAAACCAAGCATCGCCATGCCTGTGATTACTTTAAATCCGCTGCCGGCCGGAAAGTCGTAAGCCAGAAAGTTGAAGACGCTAAGAACGAGTCCGCCTGTCACAAACAAGAGTAAATCTGCTTTAAATTGATCTTTTACCTGTGTGCGGAAGCTTCGTGTTTGCAGCCACTTATCAGCGATTGCCCGGGCCAGCAGTAGACATACAAAGACAAATGCGATTGGCAGCGCAAGGCTTGCAAATGGCAGAGAATCGATAAACGGACAAACTTGCGTGCCATACAGCCCCAGCAGCGCGCAGGCCACGGCGTAGTGAATGCCAGCGGGGGATATTTTTTCCATGCTTTGAGTTGTCATCTAACCGTTGGGCGCACCTTAAGGCTAGCGGCAAAAACAGTTGGGTCTTGACAAAGGCGTGATAGCGTTGTGGCAGTTGTATTGAGTAACAAGGATATCCGATGAGTTCTACGCGTTTGGCAAGTCGTACCAATACTTCGGTATTATCTGTCATGCGTTCTGTGGTGACGTTCTGCGCCCTGTTGCTCTTATGACTGGAATAGAGATAGAAAGGAATCGACGTTATCTGAAATCTTTCTCCAATAGACATCATCCCACCAAATGACTGACGGAGACTGTATATCCCTGCGGTAGTCGAGGCAGAACGGCGAACCATCCGAGGAAATTGCAAATACTACGACATGCCTAAAATCAACTATGTCAGCAATAAAGCCGGGTTCATTGCAATAATCTGGTTCCTCGCCATAAACTCCATTTAGCTCAAACCCGGCGGATAAATTATCGGTTTCTTTCTGAATTTGAGGTTTTTCCCTGTAGATCTGACCAATTTCAGTTTCTAGCTTATTACCGAAGGAATCTTTGTCTTCTTTAAGATGCAAGCTGCCTACTTTAAACTGAAATTTTTTAGTCTCAAAAGCCCTCAACAGCACCGCAGGTATTTCCAAGCCGTTTATTTTCATTTCTATTCCATTTGTATTACGCCGCATTCAGCGGTGTTTCATGCGATGTCTGTTTGTTTGGGAAAAAAGGAGGAACAAACATTCAAACAAGCGGATAGCGCGTGAAACGTTTTGCCGAATGCGCCTTTTTATTGGAATTACCCTAAAACCCTGCGTAGTTCCTTACCAAAAGTTGCCAAACACGTTTGATCAGTTTTAAAACCAAAGGACAACGTCTGGGAATGATCTCCGTGCCTCTCTATTTTACCGCTGACTAACACCTGTCCAAGCTTCAATATTTCCAGTTTTATGTATTGGTCTTTATAGTTCTCACGAAGCTCTGCACTGCCGGACAGACTAGCAGACATTTTTTCCAGGGATGTTACAAATTCAGAGTAATTATCGAAGTAGAATGAACCTTTATATCCGAACCCAAAGGAATAAACATCAACTTCGCATTGATATGGATCTCCCTGGTTTCCACAGAAGTTTGAAAGCACCAGAATTTTTGACTTGTCATTGGTGGCCAATTTAACTGCTGAAAGCTTTGTTTCCATGTGATTCATATGTTTTCAAGCCAGCCATTGTGTGATTAAGTTGCCACGGTTTTGCCATGGATTTTAAATCCTTGTACACCGGAGAGTTAAGGGACTCATTTGGCCTTACGCCTGGCACAGACGCGTTATACATTGTCAGTTCGGCTGTCGCCCGTTATACGTGTTTAACTGTGCAAAACAAAATGGACACTTCAATACCACTCCAAATACCACAGTCAACTGGTGTAAACCTACAGCGTGAACGTGGCCACATACCACGGACAACAGATTTCACTTCGGATTTGTTAAATTTCCTGTGAATAGAACGTTTGATTAGCCCGGGGTTTCTGAAAGGGGTTAAATCAATATTCTGGTTGGCATTGAAGCTCATTATACCAATACAATTTATAATTTCTTTTCCTCGCTTTCGTAGATCTGCTTGTGCTCCTTTTAGGACGGTAGATTCTGCCTTTTGCGATACCACAACTGCGTCGTAGCCGACCTTAAATTCTATTTTGAGTTGTGAACCGAGCGTATTGGCTAGTAAGAGATCAACATTATTCACTTCCCGCTGGACAGACCATTTTGGTTTGTTGCGAGCGATATTAAAAGCAGTAATATCTCGCAAATGATTTTCGGATTTCCCGTTCAAGCATAAGTATGCAAGTTCACCGGTACTTGCACGATCCTCCAGTTGTTTGAGGCCTCTAATGAATGGATCTAGTTTCATCTATCCTGAATAACAGTTTTTTTAAGACAATTGAGATTTCAGTGCGAGTTTTAGAGCGGTGGATGCGCCTTGCGCTTATGCCTCCCGACGGATAGGGAATTCTTATCTGTACTTGGCGAGTATAGAAAGTGAATCTGCCAGCATTTGATCTCGTTTCTCTGCTAATTCCTCTCCGGATACTCCGTTAGCCTCTGCAGCTACGCCTTCAACCAGCTTTTTTGCAATATCAGCGTCGAGATGTAACTCCCCCAGATCATCCCACCAGCGATTAAAACTTGGTGTGTAGCGCTCGCAAAACTCTTCCAGCCCGCCTTCGCCTGCACCAAGGTGAAATAACATGGTTGGCCCCATTACTGACCAGCGTAAGCCGGGGCCTGCCCACATGGCGGTGTCTACGTCTTCGACGCTGGCGACGCCGCTGTTGATCATATGTATAGCCTCGCGCCATACAGCGGCCTGTAGTCTGTTGGCAACATGGCCGGGGACTTCTTTGTTTACGCGTATAGTGACTTTACCAACTGCTTTATAAAACTGTTCTGCTTTTTCTACAACACCCGAGCCAGTTCTTTCGTTGCCCATAACTTCTACCAGGGGAATCAGGTGAGGTGGGTTGAACGGGTGCCCGAGCACCAGCGGGGCGGGGTTGGTAAAGCCTTCCTGCATTTCCGAGAGCGTTAAACCGGATGCGGATGATGCGATGACTGCTTCGGCTTCAATTGCACTTTCGATTTCCCGGTACAGAGCGTGTTTTAATTCGATGCGTTCGGGCACACTCTCCTGAATAAATGAAGCATTGGCTATTGCTTCTGTCGGTGTTTGATAGAAGGTGAGGTTGTCGGGACTGCCGTTTTCGGTAAGGCCAAGCTTTGTTAGTACCGGCCATGCGTTTTTTATGTACGCATTAACGGTAGTTTCAACTTCCGGTGATGGGTCGTACACGGCAACACTTCGGCCGGAGGCGAGAAACAGCGCTGTCCAGCTTGCACCAATAACACCTGCACCCAGTACCGCTGTATGCTCAAACGCCGTCATTAGAATAACCCCGGGTTAAGTGGTGATGAAGCGGTCATGCCGCCGTCGATGGTGAATAACTGGCCGGTGGCGAACGCGGCATCGTCAGAGGCCAGCCACACTGCCATGGCGGCGATGTCTGCAGGTTTGCCAAAGCGTCTAACCGGGTGGCGGCCGAGTGCATCGTTCATTGCAGCTTTCGGGTTGCTGGCAGTGGCAAAGCCTGCTTCGAGCATGCCGGTTTCTATCCAGCCGGGACAGATGGCATTGCAGCGGATTTGCGGTCCGTGGTCGACGGCAATGGAGCGGGTTAACCCGTGTACAAAAGCCTTTGATGCGTTGTACAGCGCCATTGAAGGGTCGGCAACGTTGCCTGATATAGAGCCGATGTTGATGATCGCTCCGCCTTTTTGCATCACCGGTATGAACGCCCTGCACATGTTAAACACACCGCGTGCGTTTGCACCCATCACCAGCTCCCAGTCGTCGTCGGTGCTTTCGGTAACGTTTTTTTCGACCTGTACACCGGCGTTGTTGACCAAAATGTCTGGTGGTTGCTGTGTGTTGGCAAAAGTTTTAACCGCCTGCGGGTCGGCGACATCCAGCACATGATAATCACAGCCTTCGGGCAGGTTACCCGGTGAGGGACTGCGACCGCAGGTGACCACGGTGGCACCCTGCGCGATAAACGCATCGATAATGCCGCGTCCGATTCCCTGACTGCCGCCGGTAACAATGGCGTGTTTGCCCTGAAGTTTCATTGCTTCATTTTGCATTAGTGCGCAACCATCACATGGCGAATTGAGGTATAGGCATCGAGTGCGTATACCGACATGTCACAACCAGTGCCGGAACCTTTCATTGCTGCCCATGGCATTTCGGGAGTGGCAACGCCATGGGTGTTAACCCAGGTAAAGCCGTAACGCAGTTTGGAGGTGAGCTGCATGGCAAGGCCGACATTTTGTGTCCAGACGGAAGAGGCCAGTCCGTATGATCCGGCGTTGGCAATTTTCAGCGCTTCATCAGCGTCGTTAAACCGTGACACGGTAACTACCGGTCCAAAGACTTCATCGCAGGCGATTTGTGCGTTGTTGTCGACGTTGGCAACGACCGTTGGCTGATAGAAAAAGCCAGCGCCGTCCTGTGCGTTACCACCGCAGACTACTTCACAGGTGTTGCGGGCGGATTCAACAAACGCTGCTACACGTTCGCGGTGTGCAGCGGATACCAGTGGCCCCATTTCGGTGCCTTTGGCTTTGGGTGCACCGGTCTTGATTTGTGTTACCTGGCTGATGATTTTTTCAAGCAATGCATCGTAGACATCGCTTTGTACCAGCACGCGGCAGGGCTGTGCACAGTCCTGTCCGGCGTTGAAGTAACTGCCGTAACGAATAGTTTCGGCTACGGCATCAAGGTCTGCGTCGTTAAACACGATAACCGGGGCTTTGCCGCCCAGTTCGAGGTGCACGTGCTTTATCTTTTCAGAAGCGGCACGCATGGCAGCCATGCCGGTGGCGGGTGAGCCGGTGACCGTTATGGCTTCCATGCCGGAGTGGTTAATCAGGTGTTGTCCGGTAGTGTTACCGCTGCCGTGAATAACATTAAGCACGCCTTTCGGTACGACACCGGCAAGCAGTTCTGCCAGTCGCAGTGTTGACAGCGGGGTAATTTCTGATGGTTTTAACACTACCGTGCAACCTGCAGCCAGCGGTGCGGCAATTTTCCATGAGGCCATCATTAGCGGATAGTTCCATGGTGCGATAGCGGCGACTGGTCCGACAGGGTCACGGCGGATCATGGAGGTGTGGCCGGTGACATATTCGCCGGCGGCAGAGCCTGTCATGGTGCGGGCGGCTGCAGCAAAGAAGCGAAATACATCGATGGTCAGTGGCATTTCATCGTCGTGGGCAGAAGGCCACGGCTTGCCGACATCCATGCTTTCAAGTTCTGCCAGCTCCTGTGAGTTGGCTTCGATGACATCGGCTATTTGCAGCAGCAATGCTGAGCGTTCGGCCGGAGTGGTCAGGCGATAGTCCTCGAATGCATCTTGCGCAGAGGTTGCAGCGAGCTTTATTTGATCGGCGCTTGCTTCGTTTACCGTACCGAGTGAGCTGCCGGTTGCGGGGTTGGTGATATCAACGGCTGTGCCCGCACCTTCGCTCAGTTCGCCGTTTATCAGTAGTTTAGTTTGCATGTGGAAATCTCTTTGGTTCTGATGCCTGCGGTGGCTTATAGTGCCCTGCGGTAGCAAAGTTAAGCGTGCACTGCAATTGACGATGGTGTTAAAACCCGACCATATCGCCGCCTTTAAGCGCCAGTCGTTCACGCGCTTCATCGGGTGTGGCAACCTGCAGTCCAAGGTTTTCAATAATGGTGCGTATGCGGGTGACCTGTTCGGCATTGGATGTCGCGAGTACGCCCTTTTCGATATACAAGCTGTCTTCAAGGCCCACGCGCAGGTTGCCACCCAGCATGGCGCTTTGCGTGGCGAACGGCATTTGCTGTCTGCCGGCGGCTAGCACTGACCATTCGTAGTTTTCTGCACCAAACAAACGGTCGGCGATTTTGTGCATGTGCATAAGGTTGTCAAGGTCGGCACCGGCACCGCCAAGAATGCCAAACACCATCTGGATAAAAAACGGTGGCTTGATGAGTCCCTGATCAACAAACCATTTAATGTTGTATAAGTGGCCTAAGTCATAGCATTCGAATTCAAAGCGTGTGCCGTGCTTTTCGCCGAGGTTCTTTAATGCGTATTCAATGGTTTTAAACGTGTTGGGAAAAATAAAGTCTTTAGTCATTTCCAAAAACGGTTGTTCCCAGTCATGCTGAAACTCTTTGTATTTCTGTAGCATCGGAAACAGCCCAAAGTTCATTGAACCCATATTCATGGAAGCCATCTCGGGTTTGGCATCCATGGCGGCGGCGAGTCTTTCGTCTATTGACATGCCAAGACCGCCGCCGGTTGAAATATTGACCACGGCATCACTGGATTGTTTGATGATTTGTAAAAACTGTTTGAACACTTCCGGGCGCGGATCAGGCTTGCCGGTGTCCGGGTCGCGTGCGTGCAGGTGAATGATTGAAGCGCCTGCCTCTGCTGCTTCTATGCTTGCCGTGGCTATTTCACCCGGTGTAACTGGCAGGTGCGGTGACATGCTCGGGGTATGTACGCCACCGGTGGGGGCACAGGTAATAATGACTGGTTTTGACATGTTTAAAGTCTCATCTGTTGTACTTGTGCAGATAGTCCGCCGTCGAGTACCCAAAGCTGTCCACTCGCGTAGCGGGCTTCATCGGAGGCCAGCCAGTTCACCAGGTTGGCAATGTCTTCGGGAGTGCCGTAGGTTCGCATGGGGTGAACATCACGCACGGCCTGCTGCAGTGTGTCGATATTGCCGCCATCTCCGCCGGAGCCTTCACCTTCAAAAAAGCTTTGCAGCATAGGCGTGTCTATGTAGCCTGGGCAAATAGCGTTAACGCGAATGCCCTGCGGTCCGTGATCACAGGCCATGGCGCGGGTTAATGCGTGTACGGCACCTTTGGTGGCACAGTAGGCGGCAAGTCCCGGATCTGCGATAAAGCCGTCGTACGAACCAAAGTTGATAATGCTGGTACTGGTGCCGGATTTTGCACCTTCACGCAGCAGTGGCAGTGAATATTTCGAAGTAAGAAAAGTGCCTGTGACATTAACAGCAAAGCTCTGGTTCCACTCTTCAAGTGAAGTGTCTTCGATGGTTTTTTCTATTTCGATTCCAGCAGCATTAACCAATATATGCAGCTTGCCGTGCTGTTGTTTAATGGTATCGAATACGGCAATGGCGTCGTCTTCGGCGGTGACATCAAGCTTAATAAAATGGCTGCCGTCGTCATCGTGTTGCGGCAGTGAACCATGTTCGGTCAGGTCGGCGGCATATACTGTTGCCCCTTCTTTCATCAGCCTTTGTACAACGGCTCCTCCAATACCGCCTCTGCCACCGGTGACCAGCGCGATTTTGTTTTCAAGTTTCATTGTATGTTTCTCGTTGGCGTATTGGCCTGGATAGATTAATTGACGGGCGGAAAACGATAACGCTTGGCAGCGACGGTCCAGTCCATATGGTTGCGAACGTATTGCTGGCTGGCATCGGACGGCGGGTTGTAGTCCCAGTGTTCCTGGTGGCCGGTTTGCATGGCGGCATGCAGTGCCCTGCGAGATTTTTGTGTGCTAATAACCTGCTCACGCAGTTGCTTACTGTTCCAGCGTGCAGCGACTTCTTCGGCAAACGCCTGTGATGCCTGCTGGTAGTCCGGGTGCTGCGCGAGGTTGGTGGTTTCGAGAGGGTCGTCAACCACGTGGTAGAGCTGTGGCGGGTCGTAGTCGCAGTGAATGTACTTAAGTGCACCACGACGTATCATAAACACAGGCCACGGTGTCATTTCGGCACAGTATTCACCAATGGCTTCGTCGATGGGGTCCGGCTCACCGCGGGCCAGTGGCAGCAGGCTGCGGCCGTCTATGGGTTCACCGGGTTGTTCGTTGTTGCCACCGGCTATATCGACCAGCGTTGGCAGCAGATCAACCAGTGAGCAGGCGTTTTCTGCGGTACCTGTGGTAATGCCGGGGCCTGCCATAATCAACGGTACACGTGCCGAGTGTTCGAAGAAATTCATCTTGTACCAAAGCCCGCGTTCGCCGAGCATATCTCCGTGGTCTGCGGTCACAATAATAACGGTGTTGTCGAGTTCGTTAATTTCTTTTAGCGAGTCGACAATCAAACCGATCTTGCTGTCAAAGTAACTAACGTTGGCAAGGTAGGCTCGTCGCGCTCTGCGTATTTCTGTTTCAGTTAGTGCTTCATACGAAGCTTCAATGCCGTCCATTAAACGTCGTGAGAAAGGATCGTGACTTTCCAGCGGTGGTACATAGGCGGGTGGTTCAATTTCGTTATCGTTATATAGGTCCCACCACTCGGGTCTGGCTACGTACGGGTCGTGCGGGTGAATAAAGCTTGCGACCATTAAAAAGGG
>CAYZVB010000094.1:0-3393 GCA_964481315.1 uncultured Granulosicoccaceae bacterium | reverse complement strand
TGCTGGGTTTTGTCTCGTGCTTTGTTATACAGCCAGCGCCGCGCGGCAAAGCCGACTTCATCGTCGTAGTCAATTTGAAATGTGGTTTGTGCCACACCGCTTTCTCTGACGGTTTGCATGTTGTGATACCACTTGTCTATGCGTTCGTCGTGCGCTTCCCAGTCGGGTGTCCAGGCAAAGTCTGCGGGGTAGATATCAGTGGTAACGCGATCTTCAAACCCGTGCTTTTGATCGGGACCGACAAAATGCATTTTGCCTGACAAACAGGTGTGATAACCGAGTACCCGAAGGTAGTGCGCAAAGGTGGGCACCGTTGAGCGGAACTCGGAGGCGTTGTCGTAGGCGGCAATGCGACTGACCAGCTGGCCGGACATAAACGCAAAACGCGAAGGTGCACACAGCGGCGAGTTGCAGTAAGCCGCGTTAAAGCGCATGCCACGTTGTGAAAGGGCATCCATGTTAGGTGTGCGTGCAACGGCATGCCCGTAGCAACCGGTAAATTGCGGTGCTAACTGGTCGGCCATGATAACAACGATATTTGGCCGCTTGTGGTTGTGCAGCGTTGTCATGCCGCACCGTAGGCGTCGAGTACCAGGCCGTGAAAGTGGTGCAGGGCGTGTTCTGACTTTCCGGAACCTTCGGGGTCGTGAACAATGCGTCCCTGTTGAAATGCCGGTGTGTTCATGCCCCGTTGCACGCTTTCTACCAGACCAATATCTTCTACCTGCAATACTTCATCAAGGTAGCGAATGGCGTCGAGTTCCATGGCGTTGGGTTCGGGGGTTTCAAGATAGAAGTCATACGTTTCCAGTGTACGGTCAACGCCGACCGGAATAATGTTTAATACAATCATGCTTGAGCGCCCCGGGTAACGCATCAGACAGGTAGTGGGCCACAGCCACCAGACCGCATGGGTTTTGACGGTAGCATCTGATACATCGTAGGCGGTGTTGGGGGAGTTTCCGGCATCTGCCATATGGCTTGAGTAAATACCGTGAGTGGTGACTTTATAAGTGTCCATATCTACCAGGTTGCAAAAGTCTTTATGTGCAACGGGGCAGTGGTAACACTCCAGAAAGTTGTCGACGACGTTTTTCCAGTTGGACTTTATGTCGTAGGTTAAACGATGCCCGAAAGTAAGGTCGGTAACATCGGGTGCCCAGTGCATTACTTCTTTTTGCAGATCACCGGATTGTTTGCCAAGAGATGCTGCTGCAGGGTCGAGGTTAACAAACACAAAGCCGCAGAATTCTTCTACCTGTATTTGATCGAGACAGATTTCGTCTTTGTTAAACTGTTTAAGGTTCTGTGTATGCGGTGCGCCCTGCAGCTTGCCATCGAGACGATAGGCCCATGCATGATAAGGGCAGACAATCAGTGAAGTTTTACCTTCACCGGACAACAAGTGATGCGCGCGATGCTTACACACGTTATAAAAGGCGCGTAACTCACCGCTTTTGTCCCGCACCACGGCAATCGGCTGGCCGGCGATTTCTGCGGTGACATACGTGCCGGGGTTGCGGGTCTTTTCGACATGACAAACCCACTGCCAGGTCTTTGCAAGAATGTGCTCACGGTCATTGTCGAACCATTCGGGCCCGGTGTAGGCGTCTGCATGCAGCGATAATGAACTGGCCGGATCACTGGTATAGCCGGTGTTGATGGAATTGTTGTGCATGTTTGTGCCTCCCGTGTGCTGCGCTGACAGTAACGCAGAAGGGGTGTTTGGCACTTGACTAATTTCGCCGTATTTTTGATTTTTTAAGCGATAATATACGCGCCTGCACATGATGGCAGGGCAGACTCCGGCCGGTGGCTAATGCGAGAGCGGGTTTCCCGGCGAACGCGCTAATTGTTCGGCAGGGGCTTGTGTTCCTCGCCGGGAGGTTGCCCAATTTGCTGGCAGGCTCGCCTGCTGCTGCACACGTTAAGGCTTGTTTTCGTATGCCGCAAATAAATCACTCACCAGAACACCGTTGATTTTCATTCCCTGCAGGTTGGCGTCGTTAATTTCTGCGTTGGCTAAATTCAGACTGCTTAACTTAACATCCGACATATTAACGTTGTTAAAAGTGGCATTGCTGAGATTGATGTTCTCGTAACTGGTGCCAGAGAGGTTCACGTCGTCAAATGTACATGCTTCCAAATTGCAGTCGGTGAAGCTGGCACTTTTGAGTACGGCCCAAAATGAAGCCCCGGTTAGATCGACCCCGTTAAAGCTTGCGTTGGACATATTGGCGCGGGCGAATTCGAACGCTTTGTACTGGATGTCTGGAAAAGGGTTGTTTTCGTCAGCCATGACATTTCTCCTGATATATCGCATATCAACATAACTGTTCCGGTAGAGAAGTGCCAGTAATGCGAGCGCGGGTCGCCACACGCTACCAATGACGCATGTGCGCGGTTACCATCTCGATGGTGGTTTTGTGAACTGTGAGGGGAATATGTCCGACGACCTTTGGAAAAAGTCTGCAACTGAAATGGCACGCGGCATCAGTGCCGGGGAATTTACCAGCGTGCAGGTGGTGGAGAGCGTGCTTGCGCGTGTCGCTGAACATAATTCCCGCTTCAATGCGATTACCTATGATTTGTCTGCACAGGCGCTGGAAAATGCGGCTGTAGCAGACAGGGTTATACGCGACGGTAAAGAGCCGGTCGGTGCGTTGCATGGTGTGCCGGTTACTGTAAAGGAAAATGTCGATCAGGCAGGTACCCCAAACACCAATGGTTTACCGGCACTGGCGGATTTTATGGCCACTGAAGATTCACCGGTGGTGGCCAATCTCAGGCGTGCCGGTGCGATTATTATCGGTCGAACCAATACCCCGGAGCTTTCGATGCGGGGTACCACTGACAATCCGTTGCGCGGTCGTACCGTTAACCCGTGGGATGAAGAGGCTTCGCCGGGTGGTTCTTCGGGCGGTGCAGGTGTTGCGGCAGCCGTTGGTTTCGGTCCGGTGCATCACGGCAATGATATTGGTGGCTCGCTGCGGTTTCCATCGACTGCCTGTGGTGTCAGCACTATTAAGCCAACGCAGGGCAGGGTGCCGGCTTACAATCCCAGTGCCACTGCCGAGCGTGGTTTACTGGCGCAGTTAATGTCAGTGCAGGGTGCTATTTGTCGTCAGGTGTGCGACGTACGGCTTGCAACCGGTGTAATGGCTGCCGCTGATGCGCGTGACCCGTGGTGGGTGCCGGCACCATATGATAGCTGGCCTGTTGAGCCAATGCCGCCTGTGGTTTTTACACGTCAGTCACATGGTTATGACATGCACCCGGATGTTGAAGCGGCGCTGCTGCGAACCGTCGATGCACTGCGTGATGCTGGCTATGAAGTGACAGAGCTCGACCCGCCGCCTGTTATGGAAGCTGCGCAGGGATGGTTTGATGTTG
>CAYZVB010000093.1:0-16299 GCA_964481315.1 uncultured Granulosicoccaceae bacterium | reverse complement strand
AAAGCTTCCAAAAAGAAGCGTTCTAAGAAAAAAGCTTCCAAGAAGAAGGCTTCCAAAAAGAAGCGTTCTAAAAAGAAGGTAAGCAAGAAAAAGCGTTCTAAGAAGAAAGCTTCCAAAAAGAAGGTTTCTAAAAAGAAGCGCTCTAAGAAAAAAAGAAGCAAGAAAAAAGCTTCCAAAAAAAAACGTAGCTAGTACCTCGCTGGCAGCCGTTGAAGCTGAAGAACGTCTCGCGCTGTTGCGCGAGCAAGTAGCTGATATTAAAAGAAATTTTAGTTCGGCAAAGGAAGATGCGGCAGCCCTGAAGCGCAGCGACAAAGAAGCGCAGAAAGTCCTCGACCGGCACTCGGATTAGTTACTGATCCGGCAGCCCTGAAAAATCAGAGGCCACTGCATAAATGCTTCTACAGGGGATAAGCTAACTCTGGCGGCCACGATGGTCGCCTTCGTCGTTTCTGGGGCCAGTGTTACCTTACGTAACAACTTTTATTGCCCGTTAAAGTTCCGCCGCAGGAAAGTTATCCACAGGCTTGGTGTGTGCTGTGCGCCGGAGTAATGATCACTCCTGCATGTGAATACCGCTTGTTAAAGGCCCGGCAGGGTGTCGAACAGGATGATACTAACCATTTCGCCGCACTGCGCACCTGTGGTTTCGGCTTCCAGGCAGATAAAGCAATTCGCTTTTCCCATGGAGTGAAGTACATGGGAATCCTGCATGCCCGTAGTTGTTACCTGTGGCTGACCATTGTTGGTTGAGTAAAAACCGCGCTGAAATTCGAATCTACCGGCTTCCTTCTTTAATGTGGAGTTGCAGGTTGCGCGTATTACCGGTGGTGCGCGGTACGTTTTACCTTCGAACGCGCCAAGCGCCGGAATGACAAACTGCACGCAGGTAACCATGCTCGACACCGGGTTTCCGGGCAGTCCGAAGTAGTAAGCACCGGAGTTGAGCCTGCCCGTCACCATCGGTTTACCGGGTTTCATGGCGACTTTCCAAAACTGCAATGTGCCATTGGCTTCCAGTGTTTCTTTGACAAAGTCGGCTTCTCCCACCGATACACAACCGCTTGAAAGCAGAAAGTCGTAGTTGTGTTGATGTTGAACAAGCAGTTGTTGAATATCCTGCCGGCTGTCTTTGGCGATGCCCAGATCATCTACGCTGTAGCCGGCACGACGCAGCATTGTGCAAATGGACATACGGTTGCTGTCGTAAATCGCTCCTTCAACCAGTGGCTGACCGCTGTCGCGAAGTTCATCGCCTGTTGAAAATACGCCGATGCGCGGTTGTTTGAAGACATCGACATGTGCAATACCCTGTGCAGCCAGCAAGCCCAGGTGTGCAGGCTTGAGATTGGTGTTTGCATCAATCAACACAGAGCCCTTCGATACATCATCACCGATATTGCGAATGTACTGATGTTGTTGTGGTGGCTGGTTAATCACTACAGACTGGTCTGATTGCGTTGTATTTTCGATGATCACAATTGTGTCGGTATCTGCCGGCACCATAGCGCCGGTGGTAATTTTTACTGCACTTTCAGGCGGCACTGATGCGTTAAACGGGTGTCCGGCCAGTGATGTACCAGCGATGGCTAGTGGCTTTTTGGCCTGATAATCACTGTAGCGAATTGCATAGCCATCCATAGCCGAATTTCTAAAAGGTGGTATTGAAACGGTTGCCTGAATGTCCTTTGCGGCAATTCTGCCAACTGCTTCATGCACTGGTACCTGTTCAATGTTAAGTGGTGCCGGAATGGCTGCAATCACTGCGGCGCGGGCTTCGTCTACCGTATAAACGCCTGCTGTTTTTGAAGAGGATGTCATGCGTGCCGGACCTGATTAGCTGTGTTATGTGCAATGGTGTTAGCAATCGATTTACGTAATTATACCTGCAGGCAGTGTTTGCTGACGCCTGATACCGGCTATTTTTCTCTCTTGCTGAATACAAATTCGATGAGTGCAACCGCGACAAAACCGAGTAGCGCTACAGAAAATCATGCACTGATCGAACAGTTTCGTGATTATCTGTGGCTGGAAAGAGGCTTAAGCGATAACACCATTGCTTCGTACACCAGTGATCTGAAACTGTTTGCCAACTGGCTGACCGAGTATGGTGAAACACTGCAGACTGCCTCACCCGAGAGTGTGTTGCAGTATCTTTCAATTCGTGTGAAGTCCGGCACCAGTGCGCGTACTACAGCGCGACTACTGTCCAGTCTGAAACGTTTTTACACACTGCTGTGTCGTGAAGGTGTGGTCGAAAAAGACCCTACAGCATTGGTTGATGCACCCAAGACCGGCCGTTCGCTGCCGGCCAGCCTCAGTGAAGCGCAGGTCGAAAGTCTGCTGGCGGCGCCCGATCTCTCAACTCCGGAGGGGGTGCGTGACCGCGCTATGCTGGAGCTCACTTACTCCAGCGGATTGCGTGTGAGTGAACTGATTTCTCTTGGCCTTGCGCAGGTTAACATTCGTTCTGCTGTGATGCGGATTATGGGTAAAGGAAACAAGGAGCGGTTGTTGCCCGTTGGTGATCTGGCACTTGAGCATGTGGAACAATATCTGCAGAGCGCCCGGGATGAACTGCTGAAAGGGCAGGGTATGTGCGACAAGATGTTTGTCACGCGCCGAGGCGGGGGGCTCACGCGACAGGCTTTTTGGTATCGGGTAAAGAAATATGCGCTGATGGCTGGAATAAGGCAATCTTTGTCACCACATACGTTGCGACATGCGTTTGCCACGCATCTGGTTAACAACGATGCCGATTTGCGTGTTGTGCAATTGCTGCTTGGACACAGCAGCATTTCAACCACACAAATCTACACCCATGTTGCCGCGGAACGATTAAAATCACTACACGCGGAGCATCATCCGAGAGGGTGACCGGGAATAACCACTGCAGCTATCAGAACTCTGCAACAGGACGACGGTCCACTACTAATAAGGGTTGCGCTACACTCAGGCGTAACACTGTCTATTTACCAGGAAAAATCACTATGAAACTCACCGGTAGAATTACAGCAGCAGCGCTGTTCGCAGCCACCTGCATGTTTTCCGGCATCACAGCAGCTCAGGATCAGCAAAGCGCCGAAGATCAGCTGCGTGCAGCACTGGCGGAAATGGCGCCGGATCTGCCGGTCACCAGTATTGCCGAGTCAGTACTGCCAGGTGTCTATGAGGTGGTCAGTAATGCACAGGTTTACTACCTCTCACCTAACGGACGGTATCTGGTCGAAGGCAGCATTATCGACCTGCAGAATCAGGTCAATGTCAGTGAGCAGCGTCGCGGCGGGCTGCAGCTTTCTTTAATCAGTGAAATGCCGGAAGAGCAGATGCTGGTGTTTAACAACGAAGACAAAAACGCCGAGCGCTGGATTACCGTTTTTACCGACACCGACTGCGGGTTTTGTCAGAAGCTGCATCGCGAAATAGACGCTATTACCGAAGCAGACATTAAGGTGCGCTACCTGTTGTTTCCACGTGCCGGTATAGACTCTGGTTCATCGCGTGAATTGCAAAGCGTCTGGTGTGCTGATGATCAGCAGGAAGCCATGACCATTGCCAAGAGCGGTGGAACGGTTGATCCAGCTACCTGTGAAAACCCCATTCAGTCGCATATGGATCTGGCCAGACAGGTCGAGCTTCGTGGAACACCACTGATCTATCTCGACAACGGTACTAAAATCCCCGGCTATCGTCCGGCTAACGAATTGATTCAAATGATTGAGGAAAGCGAGCCGCTCGCGCTCGGGCAGTAGGGAATACAGACCACCCGGACGATATTAATTGTTCGGGTGCAATTCGGTGAGGGTTTAGTCGTATCGGGGACGCAGTAACGGCTTGTCAGTCAACCCGTGGTATTATTGCGCTGCAGACGGGGTAAGTCTGAGCTCGCGCTGTGTGGCGTTTGGTTTCAGGCGGGCACATCCGGAAGCAGGCTGCTTTTCAGCCGCACTATCATGTCTTTTAACTGAAGCTTGCGACGCTTTAAACGGTTGATATGCAGTTGGTCGATACTGTGGTCTGCCAGTAACAGCGCTACCTCCTGATCGAGCGACGCATGTTCGTTTTCAAGTTTAATGAGTAACTGCCGGCGCTCCTGCCGTTCCAGTTCATCTATAGGGCTCATGCGTTATCTCGCCGCGGCGTTGGTTGACTGTTATTGTGCGTTTGTAGCATCGAATTCGCCCGGTTTTAGCGATGTGACCGGCGCTGCAGACGCTCACAACCTGCCGGCATCGCTGCGTTTGCTGCCCGGGTTGTGCCCGCCGACTCTCACCGGACCATTTTCGCTTTGAATAGTACCGCACTCCCTAATACGTGTCATGACGAACTTCCCAGTGCACTGATGAAACTCCGTGCGGAAGATTTTCGCGTTGACGAGCAGCTTGGCTTTGAGCCCGAGGGCGATGGCGAGCATCTGTGGGTGCAGATCAGCAAAACCGGTCGCAATACACGGGATGTGGTGGAACAGGTGGCAAAAGGGCTTTCACTGCCGGCCAGAGAAATCGGTACCTCGGGCCTGAAAGACCGCCATGCGGTCACTTCTCAATGGATGAGTGTGCCGACTGCAAAACTCGACAACAAAGATGCGTTGCCGGCACGTTTACAGACGCTGGTCGATGACCTTGCGGATGTGGAACTGCTTCGTGTTGAGCGTGGACGTAAAAAACTTAAGACCGGTACCCATAAGCACAATCGCTTTGCGATTGTATTGCGTGAGATAAGTAGCGGACACGATCTTATTGAACAGCGTTTAACCTGCGTACAACAACACGGCTTTCCCAACTATTTTGGTGCGCAGAGATTCGGCAGGGAAGGTCGTAACCTGGTGCAGGCTCAGGCACTGTTTGAAGGGCGAGCCAGGGTGTCTAAGTTTAAACGCGGTATGTATTTGTCTGCCGCGCGATCGTACCTGTTTAATCTGGTGCTTGCCCGGCGCGTGGAACAGTCGCACTGGAACCGTATACTTGCCGGTGAACGTTGCATGCTCGATGGCAGTAACAGCTTGTTTCACTGCGAAAGTGTCGACAGTGAAATTGAAGACCGTTGTCTGCAAATGGACATACATCCAAGCGGACCTCTATACGGCAGAGGTGACTCGAAAGTCACCGATTCCGTACAGCAACTTGAAGCACAGATTCTTGAATCGGAGTCTGTGTTTACCGAAGGACTGGAGAAAGCAGGTTTAAACGCCGAGCGCCGGGCATTGCGTGCGCGTGCAAAAGATTTACACTGGCAGTGGCTTGATGCAACCACACTCGAACTGCAGTTCACGTTGCAGCGCGGTGTGTTTGCGACTTCATTATTAGCGGAGATTGTCTGTGCGAAAGATGCGCCTGAACACCAACCTGCAGAGGCTCGACAATGAACTGGTGGGGTAAGGTACTCGGCGGTGGATTTGGGTTTTTAATTGGCGGACCCATCGGTGCGCTCATTGGTGCGGTGCTTGGGCACAACTTTGATAACGGCCTCAAACGCATTCAGCACGACAGCGATGAAGACCTTTCTCCCGGTGCACAGGAACGCGTGCAGGCCACTTTTTTTACCGCTACCTTTGCCACCATGGGTCATCTTGCTAAAGCCGATGGCCGTGTAACGCCTGATGAAATTGAAATGGCTGAGAGCGTGATGGCGCAAATGCAGTTGTCGCCAGAGCAGCGCAAAGTGGCTATCGATCTATTCAATCAGGGCAAGAGCGACGACTATGATCTGCGTGCCGTGGTAGAGCAGTTCCGCATTGAATGTCGCCGCAGAACTAACCTGATGCGTATGTTTGTCGAAATTCAGCTACACGCCGTGTATGCCGACGGAGCGAGGCATCCTGCAGAAGAAAAGCTGCTTGAAGAAATTTGCGGCTATCTGAAGTTCCCAAAATTCATGCTGCGGCAAATGGAAATTCTGGTTAAAGCCGGGCTCGATGCAAACAGAGAGCAGCAGCGTTCGGCACCCGGTCGAACTCCTGCGATGCCGTTGCAGCAGGCTTTTGAGTTACTCGGGGTGGCGCAAAATGATGATAAAGCAGTTGTGAAGCGTGCGTATCGCAAGCTCATGAGTCAGCACCACCCGGATAAGCTGGTGGCCAAAGGGTTGCCCCCTGAAATGATTAAGGTAGCGACCGAGAAAACCCAGCACATCAAGGCTGCCTACGAACTGATTAAGGAAGCCAAAGGCTGGAAGTAGTTATTTTTCCAGCAGCCTTGGCATCAGCATCACCAGGTTGCACGGGCGGGTGCGGTTGTCGAGCTGTTCACTAATGAGCTTTGTCCATGCGGTTTTGCAGGCACTCGGTGAGCCCGGTAAGACAAAAATATAAGTGGCGTTTGCCACACCGGCCAGCGCCCGCGACTGCAATGTAGAAGTCTTGATGTCGTCGTACGAAAGTACTCTGAACATCTCACCGAAACCTTCAATTTCTTTGTCGAGTAATGGCGATACCGCTTCCGGTGTGCCGTCGCGACCGGTCACACCGGTGCCGCCGGTACTGAGCACCACATCGATTTCGGGGTTGGCAATCCACTGGCTGACCTGCGCTCTGATTTGGTATTTGTCGTCCTTCACAATGGCTTTGTCGGCAAGGGTATGACCGGTTTCTTCAAGCATCGATACCAGCAGGTGACCAGATTTGTCATCCGCTTCGGTGCGACTGTCGGAAACCGTTAATACGGCGATATTCAGTGATTTAAACTCAGGCGCGTCAGACATGCGTTCAACCTGTTACGGGTGTGTGGGGAAGCTACTTCGCATCCTATCATTGCGCCGCCGTCATTCAACAGCGTGGTGTGCGATAATCTGCGACTGATTAAGTGAGCATTTATGGCTGAAAGAATTCAAAAGTTGCTGGCCCGTGCCGGACTTGGCTCCAGGCGCAAGGTCGAGGCAGATATCGCCGCCGGTGAAGTTGTGCTGAACGGGCGCACTGCTGAGCTTGGAATGAAAGCGGAAACCGGTGACCGGCTTCGCTATGGCCATAAGCGTTATCGTGTCGTTACGGCAACTCGTCAGGACTTTAAGTTAATTGCCTACCATAAGCCGGTGGGTCGTGTTACCACGCGTTCCGACGAACAAAACCGGCCAACCGTCTTTGAACATCTGCCGCGACTGAAAGGCTCCCGCTGGATTGCCATCGGCAGGCTCGATATCAACACCAGTGGTTTGTTGCTGTTTACCGACAACGGCGATCTCGCTCACCGGCTCATGCACCCCTCTTCGGAAATAGAGCGTGAATACGCCTGCCGGATAAGAGGTGTGGTCGATGAAGATCACATCAGGCAGTTACACGACGGTGTTGAGCTCGACGATGGTCCGGCGCGCTTTCAGCGTTGCTGGTTTGATGGTGGTACCGACAACAATCAGTGGTACCGGGTAATTATTAATGAAGGGCGCAACCGCGAGGTCAGGCGCCTGTGGATGTCACTGGGGTATCAGGTCAGTCGCCTTACGCGGGTGCGCTACGGGCCGGTGCGGCTGCCGCCGTATTTGCGTATGGGCAAGTTTGCCGATGTTGATGAACGGCTGGTCGGCGAGCTTAAAGCGATGGCAGGTCTGTCTGGTAATCGTGACTCGCAGTTGCGACTGGTTAACGATACCGGTGCCCGCGGGCGTCCGCGTGCCGGTCGCAGAAGGCCGCCTGGCCGCCGGTGATAACCGCGCTGTGACCGTACGGTTGCAGGATCACCGTTCACGCTTCACGAAATAGCTTTCCAAATTAGCTTCCAACCGGCAAAGGTTGTGGTATAGTCCGCCAGTTATGCAAACGCGTGCCTGTTTGGTTCGTCCCAACCAGTAATTCTCCCAACATTACCTCAGTATGACTAAAGAACACGTCTATCGGGTACGGTTTATTAACCAGGACAAAATATACGAGCTCTATGCGGCGGATATTTTTCAGGGAGAAATGTACGGGTTTGTGGTGCTTGAAGGTTTGATGTTCGACGAGCACACCACTGTGGTGGTAGACCCGTCGGAAGAAAAACTGAAAAGTGAGTTTGAAGGCGTAACTCAGACTATAATACCGATGCACGCTATTATCCGCATCGATGAAGTCGAAAAACGTGGTACGCCGAAAATTGCAGACGCGGGAAGTAATGTTTCTACATTCCCTCCCATCTACACTCCTAAAGGGTCAGGAGCGTAACCGGTTCCGGAGAGGTGTCCGAGTGGCTGAAGGAGCACGCCTGGAAAGTGTGTAAACGGTAACCCCGTTTCGAGGGTTCGAATCCCTCTCTCTCCGCCAAATAGAAAAGCTCGCATTTTGCGGGCTTTTTTATTGCCTTAAGTTTATTGCCTGAAGCGGTCACCGTATATTGTTAGTGCATCATTGCTATATCTCGTTTTTGGGTGTGACATCGAGGCGGACAATGCTGTCGTCTTCACCAAACACACAGGGATACAGCGTTCTGACCGCAGGGTCGTGCCCCGGAATAACGTGCTGTGGTGAGTCGGCCAGTTCAGTGAGCCGGTTAAAACCGTTAAGCATGTCTTCCAGGTCAACCACAATCGGAAAGGGTTTTGCGTGCCGGAAGTTTTCGTAAAAGTGACTGGCATCCGAGGCCAGTACCAGCCAGCCGCGCCTGGTTTTTACCCGCACACATTGCAGCCCGCGGCTGTGACCGCCGATGAGATGGACTTCCACACCGGGTGCAACCTGTGCTGAACCGTTGTGAAATACCAGCTTGCCGTTATAAAGCTGCTTTACCATGTTGCACACATGCTCAACCGTAAAGGGTTTTTGCAATACGCCATGGCACATACAAGGTCCGGTGGCGTACTCCATTTCACGTGCCTGTAAATGAAAAGTCGCATGCATAAAGTCTTCAAGGCCACCAGCGTGGTCGTAGTGCATGTGAGTGACAATAACGGTATCTATCGATTGCGGTTGTACGCCAAAGCGAGTGATTAGCGCGGCCGGTGTTTCGTAAAGCTGCCGGCCTCTGGCGAGGCTTTCTTTTTCATCGAATCCGGTGTCAACCAGTATGGTCTGGTTTTCGTTTTTCAGTATCCATACATAGTAATCAAGCGGCCACGGGGCGTTATGGTTGTCATCGAACAAAAATGACTCGCGTCGATCCCTGATATTGTGGTCTGCATACTTCAGTGCATACACTTCCCAAAGATCTGACATAGCTACTCCCGGTTTATGCGCGGTGGTTTACAGCAATAGTGCATTGTTTCTCCGATGCTTCATACACACGGGATTCGAGCTCAAGGTTAAGCAGGTATTCTGCAGCAGAGTTGTGCAGTGGTGTACGGTTAATCAGATGATCGGCAATGTGTGACTGCAAACGAAAAACGCAGTCACCACCAAAATCGATATCGTCAAAGTGGCATTCAATTTTGTTGATCTGTGTGCTGCCGAACTCGCGGTGTGTCAGCTGACCCGAACCATTCAGCGCAAGGCTGCCACCGGTGCCTTCGATTAACATTTCACCGAGTGTCAGGCGCGGGTTATCAGCGGCGTGATCGAGATGGCGGTTGCCATCGAACAGGGCGCGAAAACCGGACTGGTAGCGAAGCGTAAAATAACCTGCGTCTTCACCGGCGATGGCAGGGTTTAATCGCCGCAGGTCAGCTGATACCGAATCCGGCTCACCAAATAAATAACGAAACACATCAATGAAGTGAATGCCGGTTTCGTGAATCAGAAAGCGTGGCATCGATTGAAAGTAGGGCTGGCGCTGCAGGTACGCGTCAGGGCCCTGTCCGTCACCCGGTCGCAGGCGAAAAGTTGCCTGCTGCAGCTCACCGATAAACTGCTGATCGAGTAGTGCTTTAATACGCCCATACCACGGTTGAAAGCGAAAGTTTTCATGCACAGCAAGTGTTCTGTTTTCCTCTGCTACGCGTCGCGCCAGGCTGTGTGCTTCGGCCAGTGAGTTGCAAAATGGCTTCTGACATACAATCAGTGCATTGGTGTGATGCAGTGCTTTGTCTATCAGAGTTGCATGTGTGGCTGGCGGGGTTGAGATATCGACAATGTCGATATCTGCGCTGGCATCGGCAAGATCAGTGATTATTCTGACCTGTGGATACTGCTGCTGAAGTGCCTAATGCTTTGATGTATCTATCTCTACAATTTCTGCAAGCGTTACATTCGAGACGCGCTGCCATGCCCTGAGATGAAACTGTGCGAAATAGCCGGCACCGACAACCAGTGCTTTCAGTGCCGGTGTGGCTTTTGCCGTATGTGAACCTGGTGCGTCCGAGTTCATATGAGTCGGATCATTACTTGAGGTTGTCGATAACTGCAGCTGCAATGTCATCGGTATTCGCGGTGCCACCAACGTCACGGCCTTTTCCTGCAGCGGTACCGGCGGCAGCCAGTGCTGCATCTTTCAGTGCCAGCCCGGCGGTTTCTGCGTCGGGGCAATCGAACTTCTCTCCCAGGTATTCAAGCATCATTGCGCCGGATAAAATCATTGCCATCGGGTTGGCGAGTCCCTTGCCGGCAATATCCGGTGCACTGCCGTGGCACGGCTGAAATACTGCGTGATTTGCACCGATGTCTGCAGACGGTGCCAGTCCCAGACTACCCATCAGACCGGCGCCGAGATCCGACAGAATGTCACCGAACATGTTTTCGGTCACCAGCACGTCGAGATCCCAGGGGCTCTGTACCATCTTCATGGCTAGCGCGTCGACATACATGGCAGAGGGTTCTATATCAGTGAAGTTTGCTGCGCGCTCATTGAAAATTTCACGGAAGAACCAGAATGATCGAAACACATTGGCTTTGTCGACACACATCAGCTTACCCGGCCGGTTAAGCTTGCGGGCGCGTGATTGCGCCAGTTTGAAACTGAAATCAAACAGCTGCTCCGACACTTCACGGGTGATGCGCAGGGTTTCGGTGGCGTGATCATTGTCGATCACCTGGCCTTCATCTTTGTGCGCAAACATACCTTCTATTGACTCGCGTACCAGCACAAAGTCCAGTTCAGCGGCTCTTTCGTCAGACAACACTCTGGGGCCGCCTTTAAAGGTGTACACTGGCCGCACGCCGGCGAACAGTTTAAGTGCAATTCTTAAATCTATCTGAGGTACCAGCTCGGTACCATCCGGTTTGCGAATATGTGGCAGACCCATCGCTGAGAGCAAAATGGCATCTGACTTATCGGCTGCTGCCACGGACTCGGCCGGCAACGCTTCGCCGGTTTGCTGAAAGTGCAGGGCGCCGGCGGGGAGATGTGTGTAATTCAGCGAAAAGCTGTCGTATCGTTTTGCCACCTGATCAAGAATCGACACTGTCGGTGCCATGATTTCCGGGCCGATTCCGTCGCCTTCGAAGACAGCAATATCAAATGATCGGGCTTCCAAAAGTATTCACTCGTTTAGCGTTAACAGGGCTGGAAAGTATGAGCGCGAAAGGAGATATCGGCAATGTTTACGGTGTTCGCCGGTCCATTTGCCGTAAGTGGTTGAAAAATATGCACAATTCAGCAAGACTGAGAATTTGGGAAATTCAACGAAGCTGTCAACCTGGTAATGCAGGGTAAATTTTCAGTAACTGAATAAATATCTGATGCTTCACGAAGCTTCGTGAGGATTTACTTTAAGTTCGGTGTGTAACGATGCTGGTGATGGTTGTTAAGTTCGTGATACAAATTGCCCCAACAAACCACCGGACGGGTTACCCGGACCGGAAAATAATAATAATAAAAGCACCACCCACTGGCGGTTAACAATGATTGATGTCCCGGTTTCTTCCATGCCCCTGCAAACCCAGGCGAAAGGTCTGGCAAAAGCCTCGCTGCATGCCGTCATTTTCGGTAGCGGTGACAGTGCATCCGACCGCCTGCTGGTGGAACCTGCGCTGGACCAGCTCAATACACTGGGGTTGCTGGGTTCAACCTGTTTTCAGGCGGCCACTGAAAGCGCTGCGGCATCTAACACCCGCGCCAATCTGTTTGTGTTTCTGATTGACAGTGCGCAGCACCAGTCATCCGACGCTGCACGTGCAGCAATTGTTGCAATCCGCCGCGCGATGGCAGGTGATGCGTTAATTATTCCCGTGTTGCTCGACAACGATATCGACTTCGATCAGTCCCGACTGGCGTTTCTGGCACCGCTCGACGCGCAGAGCCACAACTCAGGTCCGGGTTTGGCGCAGGACAGTGTTGCCGATTTCGTCAGCAGAGCAGTGGAGTTCTCCTCAAAGCTGCAGGTGAAAGTGTCGCAGACTGCTGCGGTTTCCATGACTGACAAAATTTCCGAGATTTCGCAGATTGCCGAATCGGTCGATCCGCTGCCATGCCACATGAGCAGTTACGACGATTTTGTCGAGCAGCTGATTGCACGCCTGCAGGTGATGCGCATGAATGACCGGCGCCGTAATCTGAACATATTTTCCGAGGCGTTAAAGCAGGTGCTTGGAGCGGAAATGGTGTACTGCTACTTCCGTGGTAAGAACGGTCAGTTGCACATGTATGAAGCGGATTCAAACCGGCCGCTGCACAACTGTTCTGCAAGTCTGGTGCACTGTGTTCTTGAAGAAGCGCTGGAAGGCTACTCCGATATGGCGCCACGCCGTTCGCTGCGTCTGCAGAACTTTCTGCCGCAATTGTCTCCGGCCAGTGGCAGCCCGATGGAATGCATGGTGGTAGTCAACGACCGGTTGCCAAACTGCGGTGTGTTTATCGCCGTGCGTGATGGCTTCAAACGTTTTCCGGTCACCGAAGTGCTGAGTACGGTGATCAATTCACTGCATGATGCGCTGGCGTGGGCAAATTTTGAATCTTTCGAAAAACTCAAGGCGCGCGTCTACGATGGCCTGAAGCAGACCTACCGGTTTGTCAGCCGCGATATGTATGAAGACCGTCGCAGAATTTTTCGCAGCCAGCTCAGCGGTATTAACGTACATTTTGAGCCAATGTTTCGTTTTAACCCTGCGACCCGTGATGTGGATATTTTTGCCTATGAAGCACTTGCGCGTGAACATGTCGATTCCAATGCGGCACCGGTAGAGATATTTAACGCTGCCAGTCTGTGGGGAATGGGGTTTCAGCTTGAGCTTGATTCCACACTGCTGGAAACAACCATTAATGCCTACGGTTCGCAGGTCGGCACTGCTGACAGCAGCAACATCAAACCGTTGTCACTGAACGTATATCCTGCGACATTGCGCTCACCTGCGTATCGGGAATTGCTGTACGACGTGATCGGCCGCAGTGCCCCGGTTAGCGGGCATCATTTGATTATGGAAGTATCTGAAAAAACAGTGGTGTCACCTGAGTTGCAGATTGAAGCACGCCAGCAACTGGAAGAGTACCGTGATGTGGTGCGACAACTTGGTCAGCTTACTGGAGTTCGCTTTGCCATCGATGATTTTGGCGTTGGCAATGCGTCGCTTTCAAGGCTCGACAGTTTAAAACCGCACTATGTAAAGATTGATCGGGACATACTGTCGTTTGATACGCGTATGGCTGACACCCTAATTCGATACCTGGTGCAAAGCCAGCGTGAGCTGGGCACTGCAGTCATTCTTGAAGGTGTGGATATCCATAGCAAACTGAGCCTCAATGAACTGGTCAGTGATATCGGTGTGGGCCTGATTCAGGGCCACAGTCTCAGTAAGGCGGTCAGTTCGTTTGATGCGCAGTGGGAAGCGCAGGTGTGTGCGAAGATTAAAAGCAATCTGGGCTGGTCTGCTGCTGCACAGGTGGTCGACACTGACGGAGCGGTGTTGCACTAATCTGGCAGCCGCGTTTGCTGAATGCACGGCATGTGCGTGCGGCCGGGCACCAGAGACATTGCGCGGTAAATTTGCACACCATTCCTGAAGATGCGTGATACTGTAATGCGTTCACGATAATGCAGCAGTACGCAGGAACCGACTGAACACTCCGGAGAGCTTGCATGGCTTATGAAGAAGACAATATTTTCGCGAAAATTTTGCGCGGTGAATTGCCCTCGGAACAAGTATACGAAGATGACCAGACACTGGTGATCATGGATATCATGCCGCGTGCTGATGGACATATGCTGGTGATACCGAAAACCTCGGCACGCAACATGCTCGACGCCACCAACGATCAACTTGCTGCCTGCCTGTCGACGGTACAAATAGTCAGCCATGCGGCACTTAGTGCATTCGATGCACAGGGCATCACGTTACAGCAGTTCAATGAGGCAGCCGGCGGTCAGGAGGTCTTTCACCTGCATTTTCATGTGTTGCCACGAAAAGACGGCGACAAGCTACGCCCCCCCGGCAACATGGCCGATGCCGCAGAAATCAAAGCAAATGCCGATAGAATACGCGCAGCGCTGGGCAACAGCTAACGGTAGGTCTACCTTGTGGCGGTGGTTATGTTCGGCGGCACTTTGTTATTGATTTAATCAGGCGGCTTTGTTGGCATAATGGTGGCGTATAAATAGAGTGCGTACCTGGCAGGCCATAACTTTTCACTATGCAACCACTGGAAAATCTTAGCGTTTTACTGGTTGAAGACCATCAGGATCTTGCAGAGACCGTTGTCGATTTTCTGGAGTCGATGGGGGCTGTGGTCGATTTTGCTGCAGACGGTATGACGGGGCTGCACCTGGCGCGACAACATCGTTTTGATGTCATTGTGCTTGACCTTATGCTGCCTGGCATGGATGGTTACACGCTATGCAAAGAGATTCGCGAAACCGATAAAAACAGCACCCCGGTCATTATGATGACAGCGCGCGACGAGCTCGGCGACAAGCTGCAGGGTTTTGAGTGTGGCGCTGATGATTACGTTGTAAAACCGTTTGATCTGCCGGAGCTTGTGGCGCGCATAAAGTCGTTAAGCAAACGTCACCAGGGCAGCGTCACCAGCGAAACATTAAGCATTGCAGATCTGGTGCTGGACACAGGTACCAGAGAAGTCAGACGCAATGGTGAGTTGTTGCAACTGACACCGGCAGGCTTTCAGATTTTACGTATCTTGCTAAAGAAAATGCCAAACGTGGTAACCCGTGATGAGCTGGAATCTGAGCTCTGGGGCGATGATCCGCCGGCCAGTGACACTTTGCGAAGTCAGATTTACAAGCTGCGAAAAACTGTTGATAAGCCGTATTCAGTATCGCTGCTACATACGGTGGCCGGATCCGGTTACCGAATCACCGAATCTGACAGTGAAGCTTGAGCCGCGACCCAGTTCGCTTTCTATTTCAATTGTCCAGCCGTAGGTGTCGCAAGTATTTTTAACCAGTGACAGGCCAAGGCCGGAACCGCTGATTCTGTTTTCGACGCGAAAAAACGGATCGAAAACTTTGCGTTTGTCTTCGTCACTTAACCCGGGGCCATTGTCAGTAATGGTAATTGAGTCATCTGTGGTGTGTATGTCTATAGTGCCTTCCTGCGTGTAAAGACAGGCATTGCGCAGGATATTCCCAATAACAATTCGAACAGATGCTTCACTGGCCATCACTGTCAGCATGAACTCTTTGTGATGAGTAATAGTTAACCGGCTAGTTGGCACCACTTCACCAATCTCCAGTAGTAAGTCGTCAACGACAACCGGAATAATCACCTGGTTTAGATGTTCACCGTTTTTCTTATCCCGTGCGAGTAGCAACAGAGTGCTGGTAAGGTCGAGCATGTGTCTGCTGGCACGTTTGATTCTGTTTACCGCACGTGCCGGCTTTTCTTCAAGATCCAGCAGCGATAATGATGATATTGAACCGTCTATTACTGCCAGCGGTGTACGCAACTCGTGTGAAGCATAGCGTGCAAACGTGCGTTCACGTTCAATGGATTCGTTGGTTCTTTCAATAAAATGTTGCAGTGCATCGGCCAGCACCAGAGTTTCAGAGTTGTGTGGACCGGTAAATTTATTTAAGTCGAGCTCGTTGGCGTCGCGAGCACTGAAATCGAAATTTTCAATGGTCTCGGCGAGCTTTGCGATAGGAGAGACTGCGCGCTTGGACAGAACGTAGGTCAGGTAGGCAAGCGCGTACATGACTAACAACACCAGCGTGAGCGGTACCACGCCGAAATAAAATCCCAGATTTGAGACGGTGTCGTCCTGAAACAGCAGGGTGAGCGTCTCTTCACCGCGACTGCTGACAAAAGCGATTAGCTCATCGCCCTGGTACATCACACGCTGCTGGCCCTGCGGCAGGTTCTGCAGTGCAAAGGGCAATGCGCTGTGATCGTCTGTGTGCAGGAATGACTGCAGGTTCATGGTGTTTGGAATAGGGAAATCAGGCTTGTTTTCGCGGTGTTGCCAGAAATATTCGGCTTCACCGCTTAGCGCCTGTTTCACCAGAATTTGTTCTGCGACGAGGCTGGCAGCCATCACACCGGTGACCGTCGCAAAGCTGATCAGGGCCAGCTGC
>CAYZVB010000092.1:9256-16361 GCA_964481315.1 uncultured Granulosicoccaceae bacterium | reverse complement strand
GAACTACACCCATCATCATGACCCTGCCGGCTACCCCTGTAAGGAGTAGCGATCAGGGCTGGTAAATACCACAGATTTTTGCCATCTGTACCAGTTCGGCCAGCGACCTTGCCTGCATTTTCGCCATGACACGCGCCCGGTGATCGTCCACAGTGCGATGGCTGATTTCAAGTTCTCTGGCGATCACCTTGTTTGAGGTATCTGCCGCACCGGCAACCAGACGAGTCATTACGTCTTTTTCGCGCGGCGTGAGTTGTTCGAAGCACTCGTTAATGTGCGCCGCTTTAAGCGCGGATTCGTGCAGATCTGTCGCTGACTCCAGTGCCCCATCGATCCGTTCAAGTAACATTTCGACCGGATAAGGCTTTTCCAGAAAATCGACCGCTCCGCCTTTCATGGCACGCACGGACATTGGTATATCGCCGTGGCCGGTAATAAAAATAATCGGCAGCGGTATATTTTTTTCGGCAAGGATTTCCTGTAACTCCAGACCGTTAATGCCGGGCATTCTGACATCGAGCACCAGACACCCGGGCGCAGTATGCTGATACGCCCCCAGAAACTCTTCGGCGCTGGCATAGGTTTTTACACTGTACCCGCGCTGTTCCAGCGAGCGCGTTAGCGCTTTGCGTACGGCCTCGTCGTCATCGACGATATAAACAGCCTTTTCATCCAATTCCATTATTCTGACTCTGTTTGATTGGCAAGCTGAACATGAATGTTGTCATACCTTCGGAACCATTATCGAGCCACAAACGACCTCCGTGCGCTTCCACGATAGAACGGCTGATCGAAAGCCCCATTCCCATCCCGTCCACTTTAGTGGTTTGAAACGACTTAAACAGGTTTTGCTCGACCTCGGGTGAGATGCCGGGACCAGTGTCGCGCACGCCAACATGAATCCAGTCCCCTGCCTCGCGCGCAGTGGTTATTGTTAACTCCCGAACCACTGAGTCATGATGCCGGATAGATTCCATCCCATTGCGCTCAAGGTTGACCAGAACCTGCTGGATTTGCACCGCGTCTATCATCACCTCGGGCAGATCGGCAGCGAGTTCCAACCTCACTTCGACATTGTGTTCACGTGCTTCCGGCGTTGTTAGCCGATTGGTTTCCTTGACCAGTTGGTTAATATCTACGCTGGCAGTTTGCGGCGCATCTTTGCGCATCATCTGCCGCATACTGTGAATTATGCCACCTGCACGCTGCGATTGCTCGTAGATATCCCGCAGCGTCTCTTCGACCTCATCTGACTGACCGTCCGGATTCGACAGCAACGCATCACAATTGTGGCTGATTGCAGTCAGCGGCTGATTGATTTCGTGCGCGAGCACGCTGGCCATTTCACCGGCTGTATTCAGCCGGGCCACATGCGCCAGATCAGCCCGGAGCTTGCGGTCGCGTTCTTCAAGCTTGCGCTTAGCGGTAATGTCTTCGTAGACCAGTACCGCGTATCGCTGAGCGTTGGAGAAAAAAGTCGTCAGATTGATTTCCATCCAGCAGATGTCGTCCGGCGTCTGACAGGGAAATTCGTAGTGAAAGCTGTCATTGTCACCATCGAGCACCGCCTGTATGTAGCGCTCGACCGATGCCAGTGCGCGGCGCTCTTCTGCAGGGCGGGCCCTGAACGCAGTCATATAGTTGTGACCAACGCCACCGCCGGCAACAGAATGGACAGATAATTCCCGCCATGCCTTGTTGGCCGCTTTTATCGTGGCATGTTTATCGAGTATTGCGATATTCGGCGCCATCGCATCGAGTGAAGTACGCAGAAACTGTTCGGAGTCACGCAATGCTTCTTCGGCCTGTTCACGCCCCAGCCTCTGTGCCTCAAGCAGTTCCTGATAAACAGAATTAAGCTCTTCCTCGATATTTTTGCGTTCTGTGATGTCGCGACCAATACCGCGAAAGCCCAGAAACTCCTGCTGTTCCCCAAGCAGTGGCTTACCACTCATGGCAATCACGCGGTGATGACCGTCATGCGTCTGCCACTCTGACTCGTACTCGTTAAACTCGCTGTGATCAAGCAGATTTTCAACCGGCCAGTGAATACTGGTAGCACGGTCATCGCTGGCGAGTAATACGGACATTTCATCGGGTGCTACTGTGGCCTTCCGGTTATCGTCGACTGACAAGTCGCGGTTGGAGAGGACATTAAGCTTCAGGTTCGGCGTCATTTCCCAGAACCAGTCGGCCCCTATTTCAGCAAAGTCGGCAATACGCTGGGCATGCGCCTGTTGGTCCATGCGCAACTGTGTCTGCAGGTTTCTCTGACGAATAAGCAGTGCGGCAAAGCCGAGCACCAGCAATGCATAAAAGCCCAGCAGTGAAATGAGTGAACCGCGAAACCGGTTGAGGTAGTCGGACTGATCTGCAATCAGCACCGTGGCTACTTCATCAGTTTCTGTTGCTATTCCGCGCAACGCCGGATAGCGATCGGACAAACGATTTGATGCAAGCGACAACAGCTCAGGCATTTCGAGCTGCCGGCCGGGCACGCCCTCTTCAATCCACTGAGTGACATCTTCCATCACCGGTTTTACATAAGCATGCGCCGTTGCTGCACCGTCAAGACGCTCAAACGAATACTGAAAACGCATTTTATCGAGCTGCAGTCGCGCAGAATTGAGCGCCCTGGGAAGTGTGCTGTCAGCATTTGAGGTGTTGTTTCGCTCGCGTTCTATGGCCAGCATGACACTGGCATATTCATGCAGTAAGTTCGAGACATCGTGCTGCTGCTGCAACACTTCTTCGGCAAGTGCTTCACGTATTTGGGTGGTAGCTCGATTAACAAACAATACCAGCGCCACCCCCATAGCGAGCACCATAATAAAGATCGCAATGGTCCACGACTTCTGATTACCGGCCGCACTCATTTCATCTGATCCAGACGGTTGAGACCCGGATGTTTGCGTTCAACGTAAAACTTTGCAGCCCCCGGATGCAACGGAGTGACCAGTCCGGTCAGCGCTGACGATAACGCCACCTCACTGCCTTTAGGATGGTTTTCACTGAGTTGCTGCAAGGTGTTGTTGTCCCACAGTGTGCGGGTGATTCGGTAGATCAGGTCATTATCCAGACTGGCATCGACAATCAGTTGCGCCGGCACTGCAAGCGTGGTGACTGCACCGGAACTGCCATAGGTGTTAGCGGGAATTTCATCAACTGTTAGAAATGGAAAATCGATAAGCAACTGACTCTCTATTGATATTTCAAGTGGCAACACTTTACCAATACCGGTTTCAATCAATTCAGTCACACCGTTAACCGGATAACCGGCAACAACAAAAAAAGCATCCAGCGAGCCGCGCCGGAACCGGTCAATTGCGTCGATCGGTTTTAAATAAACGAGTTTGATGTCTTCTTCGGCCAGGCCCTGTGAACGCAGCACCTGCTGCACATTGAGCTGTGTACCCGAACCAATCTCATCAGTTGATACCCGCTTGCCGGGCAGATCATCAAGGCTTTCTATGCCACTGTCGGAACGCACCACAAAGTGCAGACTTTCAAGGTACAGCGTTGCCACAGTGCGCAGACTGTTGATCGGATCACTGTCGGAAAACTCTTCGGTACCGTTATAGGCCCAGTGAACAACATCGGCCTGTGCTAACGCCGCTTCAAGCAAACCGGAATCGATATCACGTACATTAGACGCCGAACCGTTAGACCGCTGTGCAAGCGCAAGCACATCGGCGTGCTGTGAAATTTCCTGTGCAACAATAGAACCGATCGGGAAGTAGGAACCACTGCTGCCGCCGGTACCAAGCCGAAACACCGGCATGCTTTGCGTGTGATTGTCTGCCGACAGCGTTACCGGCAGCAACAAAAGGCTTGTAGCAAGCAGTGTGTGTAACACACCGGTTAGCATCGACAAAGTCGGTCACCACCCATTTTATAAACTCCCTGCTTCAGGTAACACAGGAACCGAATCGAGAAGATTCCCAGTGTACGCATGTTGCGGGTTGGAAAATACACTTTCAGTCGGTCCCTGCTCCACGATACGACCGTCTTTCATCACCAGTACCCTGTCAGTGACTGAACGCACTACCGTCAGATCATGCGAGATAAACAGATACGACAACTCATACTGACCGGAAAGCCCCGCCAGTAAGTCGAGAATTTGCGCACGGATTGATACATCCAGTGCAGATACCGGTTCGTCGAGCACGATTAGTTTAGGTTTAATTATCAGCGCTCTGGCAATCGCTATGCGCTGGCGCTGTCCACCGGAAAACTCATGGATGTATTTGTCTGCATCTGATCCAGTAAGGCCGACACTTTCAAGCACTTCAGTCACAGCCTGATCATAAGCCGCGCCGGTCGGCGGTTGCTCAAGCAGATAAAAAGGCTCGCCAACCAGCCGCTTTACTTTGTGGCGCGGATTAAAAGAACCGTACGGATCCTGAAACACAACCTGTACCTGGCGTCGCAGTGACGCCGGCATTTGCATGTCGGCAAGTACCGGTTCACCGTTAATCACAATGCTACCCTGCTGGACTTTTTCGAGCCCGAGTATGGCGCGCGCCAAAGTCGATTTCCCACAACCACTTTCACCCACCAAACCAACGCTCTCACCGCGATGAATAACAAAGCTAACCTGATCGACGGCACGAAACTTACCGGGCCGATCGAACAACCCGGTCCGGGCGAGCCGGTAGTCGCGACTTACTGAATTCACCTCAAGCAAGACCTGCGATTCTGCCGCAGGCAGCTGACGTTCAGGTACATGACCGGACGCCTTGTAAAGCGCCTTTGTGTACGGATGCTTCAGTGTTTTAAATATAGTTTCGGTAGCACCGCTGTCGACCACTTTGCCATGCCGCAAAATCACAATATGGTCGGCAATGTCTGCAACAACGCCAAGGTCGTGACTGATTAGCATCAGCGCCATGTTGTGTTCGGCAGTCAGGCGTTTCAGCAGTGCCAGTATTTGAGCCTGCGTTGTGACGTCGAGCGCTGTAGTAGGCTCATCGGCAATTAACAAACGCGGGCGCAATGCAATTGCCATTGCAATCACCACCCGCTGGCGCTGTCCGCCGGATAGTTCATGCGGGTAGCGCGACAATGGAAACTCACTGTTTGGCAGCTCGGCATGTTCCAGTGTTTGCGCTGCAATTTTCATTGCTGCACTGCGTCCCAGTCGCTGATGCACCATCACAGTCTCGGCGACCTGGTCACCGATAGTTTGCACCGGATTAAGTGCTGTCAGAGGCTCCTGGAACACCATGCCAATATCATCACCACGAAGCCCGCACATTTGTGCTTCTGGTTTGTTAAGGAGTTCATCGCCGTCAAACAATATACTGCCGGCAGTTTCTGAGCCCTGCGGCAACAACTGCATTACAGACAATGCCGTTAATGATTTTCCGGAGCCGCTTTCACCGATAATACCGAGGGTACGACCTGCCTCTAACTGCAGGTCGATATCGTGCAGCACCGGCTTTCCGTAAATAGACAGCTGCAAGTTTTCAACCTTAAGCAAGGTCATCTTGACTCACGCCGCAAACGCGGATCAAACAAGTCACGCAGTCCGTCACCAAATAAATTCAAACCAAGGACTGTCAGCAGAATTGCAAAGCCCGGAAATAACGCCAGGTGCGGCGCAAAGGAAATCATGGTCTGGCTTTCGGCAAGCATTCGTCCCCAGCTCGGTATCGGTGGCTGTGCACCCAGCCCTACATACGACAGGCCGGCCTCCGCCAGTATGCCCAGTGAAAACTGAATGGTGCCCTGCACTATCAGCAGGTTTAAAATATTCGGCAATATATGTTCAATAGATATGCGCAACGATTTCTTGCCGGCAGTTCTTGCTGCAAGAATAAAATCGCGTGTCCACAAACTTAATGCAGCACCACGCGTGAGGCGCGCAAACACGGGTATATTAAAAATGCCAATCGCAATGATGGCATTTACCGCCCCGGGCCCGAACACGGCGGTGATCATAATGGCAATTAACAGCGCCGGAAACGCAAACACCAGATCATTTGATCGCATGATCAGTTCATCCAGCAGACTGTGTCGCCATGCAGCTGCCGTTAACCCAAGCGGTACACCAACCAGCAATCCGATGCCGACTGCAATAATTGCTACTGCAATAGATGTTCTGGCACCCACCATAATCATCGAGAAGATATCCCGCCCGAAGTGGTCGGTACCGAACCAGTGCACGGCATTCGGTTTTTTCAGCTTATTGGCAATATCGAGTTGCGCTACATCGTAGGGTGTCCAGAAAAAGGACACGGCAGCGGCAATCACAAACACCAGCGCCAGTACGGCACCAATCACCAGATTACGGCGGAACATTCCGGAACGCATCAGCCTGCTCTGAGCCGCGGATCGGCAACGGCGTAAGCCACATCGACCAGAAAAGTCACCAGCACGACGGCAAATACCAGCAACATCACAACACTCTCAACCACAATTAAGTCGCGTTGAGAGATTGCCTGAAAAATCAATCGTCCGAGCCCGGGCAGAAAAAACACATTCTCAATAATGATGGCTCCGGCCAGTAAAAACGAAAACTGTAAGCCAATAATGGTGAGCACCGGTATGAGTGCATTTCTAAGTGCATGCCGCCACAGCGTTTGTCTGGTAGTCAGCCCTTTGGCCCTTGCCGTACGGATAAAGTCTTCACCGAGTGTGTCAAGCAGCGACGAACGCATAACGCGCGCAAGTATCGACGCCTGTGGCAACGCCAGTGCAACAGCCGGCAGGGTTAACGCTTTAAGTCCGGCAAAGATGCCGCCATCCCAACCAGGAAAGCCGCCTGCGGAAAACCACCGAAGCTGTATCGAAAAAAACAGCACCAGCAGCATAGCAAACCAGAAGTTGGGAATCGCCACACCAAGTTGTGTCGCCCCCATAATACTGACGTCAGCCATCGAACCGCGACGGGTTGCGGCAATAATGCCTGCTGGAAACGCAATTAGCGTAGACAGCAGCAGCGCATACAGGGCAAGCGGCAATGATATGCCGATGCGCTCGGCAATCATTTCACTGACCGGCGTTCGATAGGTATATGAGGTACCGAAGTCACCAACCAGCATGCCACCCACCCAGTCAAAGTAACGCGTTACTTTGGACGCATTCAGACCAAGCTCATCAC
>CAYZVB010000092.1:2496-9246 GCA_964481315.1 uncultured Granulosicoccaceae bacterium | reverse complement strand
GAACAGTATCGGGCCCTGCATTCAGGCCTAGCATGTAGCTGGCCGGGTCACCGGGGACCACTTCAATCGCAACAAAGATAACAACACTCGCAATAACGAGTGTTGCCACCAGTGACAGCAGCCGCTTTAGGACGAAACGAAGCAAACGGTTCTGCTGTTGTTAACAGATAATGCCAATAAGCCGGACGGAGCGATGACTATTTCCAGTAAACACCGGTCAGATCGTTGGCCTGTGTTGGGGAGTTTTCCCACAGCCCAACGATATCGGCATTCGCAACACCTGTTTTTGCAAGCTGAAACAAATAACCGTTAACGTAGTCTTCACTGATTATTTGCTGTGCTTTCTGTAGTGACTCGGTACGGGCAGCCGGATCGGTAATGCCTTCAAGGTCGGTAATCAAAGTCTGCAAATCAGGGTTGTCGTACTGGAAGTAGTAATCCGGTTTGGCGTAGATGCCAATGTCCATAGGTTCTGTATGGGAAACAATAGTCAGCCCGAAGTCTTTGCCGCGGAACACCTGCTCCAGCCACTGCGCCCACTCAAGGTTACTGATTTCGGTGGTAATACCCACTTCCCGCAACTGTGCCGCAATGATCTCACCGCCGCGACGTGCATAAGAAGGTGGTGGCAGTTTAAGTGTGGTGGTAAACCCTTCTGCAAAACCGGCTTGTTCTAACAGTGCTTTGGCTTTTTCAGGATCGTACGGAGAGTTTTCCGTCAGATCGACATAGGCAGGGTTGTGCGGCGCAAAGTGAGTACCGATCGGCGTGCCGTAACCAAACATCGCACCATCAATAATGGCTTTGCGATCTATCGCATGCGCCAATGCCTGTCGCACCAGTTTATTGTCGAACGGTGGTTGCTTGTTATTAGTCGATAAAATAGTTTCGCCTTCAGTAGAACCGACGACTACCTGAAATCTTGGGTCGGCCTCAAACTGCGGCAGATTTTCAGGAGCAGGAAATACCGGAAAGGCATCGACGTCACCGGCCATTAACGCAGCAAATGCGGCCGTTGGCTCGGAGATAAACTTAAACGTCGCCTTCTCAAGCTTAGCGGGTTCGCCCCAGTAGTCGGCGTTGCGCACAATCTCGATACGATCACCCTGTACCCACTTTGAAAACACAAACGGGCCAGTGCCAACAGGATCGGTTTTGGCTTTATCGAAGCTGTCGGGCGACAGCATGATTGCATCACCCCAGGCCAGATTAAACAGCAGTGCACCGTTAGGGTGAGCCAGCGTGATAACTACCGTTTGAGGGTCTGAGACTTCAACAGATTCAATACCTGCAAAAAGTTGTTTCTGTGCGTTAGTGGAAGTTTCGGCACGCGCTCTGTCGAGTGAGAACTTAACGTCCTGAGCATCGAAATCGCTGCCGTCGTGAAACTTCACGCCGCTGTTCAGAGTAAACGTATACACCAGCCCATCGTCAGAGATTTCCCACGACTGTGCCAGCGCCGGTTGCACACTGCCGTCTGATGCGAAACGGGTTAGCCCTTCAAACACGTTGGCATAGACGACTTCGTCTATCGCTGCCGCAGCGCCACCGGTCGGATCGAGGTTGGGTGGCTCGAGTTGCATACCGAGCACCAGATCGGTTTTTGCAGCGTGCGTAAAAGTAGATGCCGCCAGCAGCATCGGGACAAGTAATGTGCGAAGGCTCATCGCCAACTCCTTTGTAGTCTAACCTCCGCTAATCTACCACATTATGCGGTCGGGCACCTGTACGGAGATATCATACAATGTCAATTAAGCGCTTGATGTATCAGGGGAATCAGCTGTAAAACTCGGCAAAATCGGCCAGTGGCGCACGCTCGGTCTCAAGCGTGTTCTCCACAGCTTCAAAATCCGCATAACCTATCGACATACCACAAACCACCACCTCGTCATCATGCAGCGGCAACGCACTGCGAATTGATCGATGGTAGCCGCAAAAAGCCGCCTGCGGGCAGCTGTGTAATCCGGCCTCACGCACTAGCAGCATCACGTTTTGCAAAAACATGCCGTAGTCGAGCCAGCTGCCGGTGTTGAGATCACGGTGAATGGTAAACACCGCACCTACCGGCGCACTAAAAAATTCAAAGTTACGACGGTGTTGTGCCTTCATTTTTTCTTTGTCGCCTTTTTCTATACCAAGCAGCGAGTAAAGATCCCACCCTACCTTGCGACGACGTGCCAGATAGGGTTCGAAAAAACGATCCGGGTAGTAGGGTTCTTCGGCGTCGTAGGGCTCGTCTGCATCATAGGCTTTTAACACTGCACTACTGACCTTCGACAGTGACTCTCCGGTTAGTACGCGCACCCTCCATGGCTGCATATTGGTACCGCTGGGTGCACGTGCTGCGGTGGTCAGTATGTCTCGTATTACCTGCTCATCGACCGGTTGATTGGTAAAGGCGCGCAGCGAACGCCTTGTTACCACGGCGTCACTGACAGTTGTTGCTGCACTGTTAAGACCGGTCAATTTACTCTCCAATATGTTGGGCATTAGCCCTGATGTATCGATTCAGGTGTCTACAGCAGGCGTTGTATACAACCGTACTATTGACGATCTGAGCTTTTACGCACAACCAGGGTATTTGCCATTTTGTCGTGCCAGCCCTGATGTTTTTTATCCCACAAAATACACAACAAGCCGTAGGCGAATGGCACCGTGGCAACATAATACCCCAGGTAACGCAGCATCCACTGTCTGGAAGTCGGCACGTGGCCGGTGCCTGCATCAACGATCTCGCTGCGTATTAATAACTTACCCGGCGTTGTTGCAATTTTAAGCCAGAACGCAATCACAATCACCGCGGGCACAATAATACTGAGCGCGGTATACAACGCGCCGGGACGATGATCGGGGTCGGTGCCGAAAATCACCGGCCCGTAAAGCACATACATCGGCGGCAGAAATATCGCCATCGTAAATACTCCGTCTACCAGCGCTGCAAACAATCGCGGCCAGAAACCAATGGTTTCAAACCCGCCGGCCGGTTCGCTGCCAATGTTACTCTTTACGTCGTTGTTAACGGTTAGTCCTGTGGCTTTGCCATGTTAATGATTTTTTCGATGTGCTCATTTCCTGCCAGTATTTCAGTTCCACCGGCAATATCATTAATACGATCAAACTGCTGTGCAATATGCTCGGGGGTACGCTGATCTTCCGGCAGGAATACACCGGGGGCTTCAATCAGTTTAGCAACGGTATAGCACCCTGCTCCGGCAAGCAGTATTTTGCGGTCAGGAGCCTGCTCGCTGGCCAGAAACAATACCGCCGGCGATACATGTTCCGGCGCCAGTGCATCAAAGACTTCCTGAGGCATAACATCTTCAGTCATGCGCGTGGCAGCAGACGGTGCCAGACAATTGACCCGAATATTATATTTCTGACCTTCAATGCAAAGCACATTCATCAACCCCACCACACCAAACTTGGCCGCTCCGTAGTTGGCCTGACCAAAGTTGCCATAGATGCCTGAAGTGGATGTCGTCATCACAATGCGACCATAGCCCTGCTCACGCATCGCAGGCCATACCGCACGGCTGCAATAGGCACTACCGTTCAGGTGTACGTCAACCACTGAACGCCAGTCGGACATCTGCATTTTGGCGAACGATTTGTCACGCAGGATACCGGCGTTATTCACCAGCACATCAATCCTGCCCCACTGCGACAACGCAGCACTCACCATCTCTTGCACCTGACTCTCATCGGTCACGTTGGCCGTACTTGCAATCGCTTCACCACCGGCGGCGATAATTTCATCGGCCACCTGCTGTGCTGCAGGGCCTGCGCCGCTGCCATCGCGATCTCCGCCAAGGTCATTTACCACCACACGAGCACCGCGTGCTGCCAGTTGTAAAGCGTGTGACCGCCCCAGCCCGGTGCCACCGCCAGTGACTATCGCTACCTGATTTTCAAATGATATATGCATGGATTCCCCGCCCGAAAGGCATTGCAAACTGCCGACACTGTTAACAACTAAAAACCCAGTTACAGCACGGCCCGATCCGTAACATTGTATGACATCAGGTGATTGGAATTGCGCAGTATTCAGTCCATATTACAACCACGTTAATTCACACCACACGCACCTCATCATGCTGAATCGCTCAAAACCCCATCACGATAAAAACTGGCCTGCCAGCGGCCGCCACCATGCGGGCAACATTCCATGGCACGATACCGGTTCGCACCCTGTTCGCCGTGGCAGACTCACCACCCTCGACGCACTTGAACTGATCCGCAGGCGTTTTGAAGCTGCCAGACACAGGGCTGAAGAAAGCATCAACGAGCCCGCCTCTGCTGAGTTCGCCAATTACCCTAAGTACGCGACGGACCGCACCGGACAACCTGCTGACCACGAACAGCAGGCCGCATAGATCAAACACACGGCACTCCGCTGCCGGTGACTCACCCGGCACCAGTGCCCCATTGACGTATGGTCCGTTATAATGCGCCGCGATTACCGAGCGCAGGACACCAGTGAGTTCACCAACAACCTTCTACATGCTGCACCCTTCACCGATTGGTGAGCTGGTACTCGCCGGCACTGCCGACGCGCTTACCTACATCGGTTTTCCGACCGGCAGTCGTAAAGCAAACATCAAGTCACACTGGCATCGCAGTGAAAATCACTTTGCAGAGGCCCGCAGGCAGCTCGATTTGTATTTTGCCGGCAAGCTGACTCATTTCGACTTACCCCTTGCGCCGAGCGGCACACCGTTTCAACAGCGTGTGTGAGAGTCGCTGCTGGAAATCCCGTACGGTGAAACAACCTCGTACGGAGCGCTGGCTCGAAAAATACAACAGCCCAAAGCCTCAAGAGCAGTTGGCAGTGCCAACGGCAGCAACCCGATTCCGATTATCATTCCATGCCACAGAGTCATTGGCGGCGACGGCACACTTACCGGCTTCGGCGGCGGCCTGCCAACCAAACGGTATTTACTGCAACTCGAAGATCAGGAACAACTGAGCTTCGGCTTCTAGTTTCTGTTCACGAGTAATGCAGGCTAGGCGATAACACCGTCATCTTTTAAAGCAGAGATTTCCTCTGCACTGCACCCCAGATTCTGCAAAATCTCTTCAGTATGTTGACCGCGCGGCGGTGCGTGGTGTGTGACCGAAGGCCCGCCATGTTCAAAGTGAAACGCTGCAACCGGCGACTTGAGTTCATCGTCTGCCGCTGAAAAACCCTGCGGCTGTTGCAGCACGCGACGCGACGCCACCTGCGGATGCTTTAACGCTTCATCAAGCTGCCGCACCCTGGCCGCAGGCACACCGGCATCGTTAAGTAAGTCTTCCCAGTGTTGAGCGCTGCGGGACTGAAAAATTTCTGCCATCACTTTGCGATCGCTTTCCAGTCTGGCGGATATCTGCTGTGAGTCGAGTGTGGCCACTTCGTCGGCAATATCGTCACGGCCAAGAGCACGCCATAAGCCTTCATGCTGTCTGGCGGTAAAAGCGCCTATCATGATCTGACCTTCCGCGGCTTCAAAGCAGGCGTAACCCGGATGGGTCAGACTGGAATTACCCGGTGCCACCGGTGCGGCTGCGGTTAACTGTGTATCGACAGCACTGGTAGACATCAGCATGATCGCAGCGTCGAGCATGGCCACATCAATGTGCTGCCCGCGACCGGTGCGTGTGCGTTGAAACAGTGCCGACGCAATGGCAAACGCAGCCTGTGCACCGGTGCCGTAATCGAGTACCGGCGGCCCAACCCTGACCGGACCGGTATCGGCACTGCCGGTATGTGCCATTAAACCCGAAAACGCCTGTATCACGTTGTCGTAAGCCGGGTGTTGCGCCTTGGGTCCGGTATGACCAAAGCCCGACATCGAACAGTAAATCAAGCCCGGGTTAATATCTTTTAACGCAGCATAGTCCAGCCCGAGTTTGGCCATCACCCCGCCACGAAAATTCTCTACCAGCACATCGGCTTCTGCAACGAGACGTTCAATTAATGCACGCCCCTGCGACTGATGAAGATCAATTAACAGGCTTTTTTTGTTGGCCCCCTGCGCCAGAAAATGGCTGCCACGCTGCTCTGCTCCCAGCGCTGCACCGGCACCTTCACTGCGCATCATGTCAGGCTGTTGCGGGGATTCTATTTTAATAACCTCGGCCCCCATCACTGCCAGCTGATAGGTACAGAACGGCCCTGCCAGCACATGCGTAAAGTCCAGACACCGGATGCCTTCAAAAGCCTGCATTTTGCCTCCATCACAGCGATTAACAGGTAATCGATACTACTCTCTGTAGTAACCCCGGCGCCACTGCTACAATCCTCCGCTCCCCCGCAATGGTCTGCAGCTCATGACAACACTTCATTTCATTCGCCACGGACAATCGCGCTGGAACGCTGAAATACGAATTCAGGGCACCTCTGATCCGGAGCTTTCAGAACTTGGCGTACAGCAATCCCGCGATGTCGGTAAAACTCTGCCGGTGTTCGACCGCGTCTATTCGAGCGACTTGCTGCGTACACGTCAAACTGTCGAGCATATTCTTGACGGACAGACCGATCATGTCGATTTCAGACCAACACTGCGTGAGATACACCTTGGTCCATGGGAAGGCATGCTGCTGACCGACGCCACCGAAAAGTACCCGGTAGAGACCGATCACTTCAGAAACGCACCCGAACAATTCGCACTTGACGGTGCCGAGACTTTTCACGCGCTGCAGTCCCGCGCGCACAAAGCGGTAAACGAAATTGTTGCCGAATGCGATGGTGCAGACATTCAGGTACTGGTG
>CAYZVB010000092.1:0-2486 GCA_964481315.1 uncultured Granulosicoccaceae bacterium | reverse complement strand
GCGCTGCTGATCGACTACGCCGGCCTGGCACTCAATGACATGTGGAAAAACCCACACATCGACAATTGCGGTCACAGCATTGTCGAATACAAATCAGACAAACCGGTGATTTTGAAGTTTGCCGATCAAATGGAATGGTAACTTTATGGCAGTCGCACAAACATAACCGCAGGATTTGTTAATCCGACCTGTGCTTCAATAGCCACTCACACAGTCAGGGGATACTGCAATGAGCGAAGCCACTTTTGAAAGCAACGGGGCCTGCATGTGCGGCAAGGTAACCTACAAAGCCACCATAAAAACCGCAGCCGGCGCCTGCCACTGTGGCATGTGTCGTCAGTGGAGCGGCGGACCGTTTATGGCAGTGCATGCCGCGGGCGTTGTCACCTTTAGCGGTGAACAACACATTTCCAGATTCAGTTCTTCGCAGTGGGCAGAACGCGGTTTCTGCAACCAGTGCGGGTCCAATCTGTTTTATCACCTGCTGCCCCGTCCCGGCCTACCGGACGGTGAATACATCTTGTCTGCAGGCACCGTGAGCGACCAGTCACAACTGCATTTTGAAAACGAGGTTTACGTTGAACATCCCCCCGGGTGGTATCAGTTTAGCGACGAAGCGTCCCGCACGCGGCTAACAGAAGCCGACATCATGGCCATGTACGGCGTTTAAGTAAAAGAGCAATGCAAACACCATGTTTCGGTGTTTGCATCAAACGCGAGGCAGTTCCGTGTCAACACAGGCAACGGCTACACCATGGGACCAATACCGCAAACGCATCGATCGCGTTATTGCTCACATTCACGCCAATCTGTCAGAGCCGTTAACCACCGACGCCCTGGCGGAAGTCGCGCATTTGTCACCATACCACTGGCACCGGATATACCGTGCCATTACCGGTGAATCCGCCGCTGCCACGGTAAAAAGATCACGCATGCACAAAGCCGCCAGTGATCTGGTGCGCACCGATCTGCCGATTGCACAAATTGCCGCGAGCGTTGGCGTACCGGAAGTACATTCATTCACACGTACCTTTAAAAACTACTATGGCATAACACCCGGTGCGTTTACAAAATCGCAACCACCACTGAATAATGACGGCAGCACAACGCCGGATACAAATGCGTCACTGTATCCGGTTGAGTTGGTGCACAAGCCTGACATGCCGCTTGTCGGGCTATGGCACTACGGTGACTATATGACGATTGGAGAAACCTTTGAGAAAGTCATGGCGCAGTCTGCCATGGCCGGCATACTGCCATCGCAACCAGTCACTCAGGGCGTGTATATGGCAGACCCCGACATTCACGACACTGCCCGTTTGACCAGCTTTGCAGGTGTTCAGGTAAGTCAATCAACTGCAATACCCGAAGGCCTTGAAAAGCTGCTTGTTCCCGGTGGTCGCTTTGCGATGATGACGCACCGGGGCGCTTATGCGTTACTGGCCAACAGCTATCAGTGGCTGTACGGTTGCTGGCTGCCGCAGTCCGAACTGGCAGTTCGCGATGTACCTTGCTTTGAAATCTACCTCAACTCACCGGTCGACACACCGGCGGCAGACCTCGCTACTGCAATCTGCCTTGGTATTGAATAGTTTGTACTCATGCACCACAGCCGGAAACAGAATCGTCAGCAGCGTTGTTTTTATAGCGGAATATAAACCACGCGCCCCACAGCGCGCCCGTTAACCCGACTGCGGTGAATACAGCCGGTGTAGGGTCTGACACAGTACTGATAGAACCTGCATAGGTCGCTGTGATCGCGTACGGTACTGTACTTGCCAGCCATGCCAGTGCAAAACGGTATAGCGGCATTGCTGTTAGCCCGGCCATGCAGGCACTGACCTCGGGCAGGATAGGCACTGCTCTCGACAGCAGTATGGTGGTTACACCGTGGCTTCGAAATGAAGCAATTGCATCTTCTCGTTGTTGCGGTTTTTTCACCACTATTCGCAACAGGCGGTCACCATACCGATGACTTAAAAAATATCCGCAAAAGCCCGCCAGTGTAAGGCCGGCTATGGAAGCTATTGCACCCGCTACCGGACCGAGAAAGTACCCGGCCAGTAACATAATGGTCAGCGTTGGCATGGCGACAAACAAATCCGAAAACAACAGGAATGCAACGGTTAGGGCGATAATCAGCGGTGAAATGCTGCTCGCCCGGTCAAGCCAGATTTGAATTTTTTCAACACTCAGCACCCCGGTCGCGTTGAGCAGCAAAAACGTGCTGGCAAAGCCCACCGCCAGTAGCAGCATAATTTTCAGCATCGATCTCATTGTGACTTTCCTCCATCCAGAGCCGCAGCGGTATTTGCGGTTACGTTAGAAAAAGTACTCCACCGATCACGGATGGACTGCATGGGTTTGAAGGTCATTTGTTGCGCTCCAGTTAATAACACTGAAGCGAGTTTACGACCATCCGCGCAAGAACTAATTAGAGTCTGCTGACAAAAACGACTATGGGAGGGACGAGCGTCTAAACCACC
>CAYZVB010000091.1:9614-16401 GCA_964481315.1 uncultured Granulosicoccaceae bacterium | reverse complement strand
GATTGTTACGCATGACATGAAAATGGCATTTGATGTCGCCAATCACGTCATTTTTTTACACGACGGTGTTATCGTAGAGCAAGGCACACCGGAACACGTGTTTCAGCAAACGCAGTCGGAGCGACTGCAACAGTTTCTGCGCGCAACCGGCACTATCGGTTAGTCGTGCGTTGCCCACCATTTGTAAGGAGATCCGCTTGAAAAACCTCACTATTTCTTTGATGGCCGCTGCTATGCTCAGCGCCCCTGCCTTTGCAGACACCGTACGCCTCGGGACCGAAGGCGCCTACCCTCCGTACAACTTCGTTAACGACAGTGGCGAAATTGACGGTTTCGAACGCGAGCTTGGCGACAAACTCTGCGAACTGGCAGCACTAGAGTGCAGCTGGGTGAAAAACGACTGGGATTCGATTATTCCAAACCTCGTTTCCGGCAACTACGATGTGATCATCGCCGGCATGAGCATCACCGACGAACGCGACGAAGTCATCGACTTCACTCAGGACTACTTCCCACCTGACCCAAGCCTGTACATGGCGCTGGCCGGCACTAAAGACGATGCGGTAGAAGGTGTTGTTGCAGCACAAACTTCCACCATTCAGGCGGCTTATGTTGCCGAATCCGGTGCGACTCTGGTGGAATTTGCCACTCCTGATGAAACCATTGCAGCGGTCAAGAGCGGCGAAGCCGACGCAGTACTGGCCGATGACGGCTTTCTGCGCAAGTACGTTGACGAAAGTGGCGGCGAGCTGGTTTTCCTGGCACCGACTGTCAGCCTTGGCGGTGGTGTTGGACTTGGTTTGCGTGAAAGCGACACCGAGCTTAAAGACAAGCTGAATGCAGCTATCGACACCATGAAAGCGGACGGTTCACTGAACGAACTGATTAAGAAGTGGTTCGACGGTAAAGAAGCCGGGTATTGATCGGCAGCTGAAGCTGAAAAATAAAATAATAATAAGAGCCGGGGCATGTGATTGCCCCGGCACCTGCTGATGGAATTTTGTTCTGACCCCTCCGTGCTTGCCGGCTGGCGCTGGCTTGCCTGCTATCTCACCACGCCGAAACATCAGCTTTTCTATTTAAGTTTCCTGACCGTATTTGCACTGCTGGCCATCACCGCGCCGGTAATTTTGCTCATGGGCTTCGCCGGTGCTGTGGCACGCATGTCATCGTTTGCCCCGTTCAGATGGTTGGGTGTGTTGTACACCAGCATGGTTCGCGGTGTACCCGATGTAATCTTTTTCCTGTTTGTACCCATAGCGCTAGACCAGCTGGTTGAAATCACGCGCCACAAAATCAAGTGTCCGCACATCACCGAGCCGGTTTATCGCGGTACGGAGTTTATCGTTTGCAGTGAAGCGAAAATGCCACTGCAAAATGCCGCCGCATGGATACATCAGGGCTGGGGGTTTGTACTGGCAGTCATCGCGTTTTCGATTGTATTTGGTGCCTTTGCTGCAAACACCCTTTACGGCGCGCTGAAAGCTGTTCCCGAGAACCAGCTCGAAACTGCCAAAGCATTCGGGTTTACCGAACGCCAGACTTTCCGCAAAATCCATGTGCCGCAAATGTGGACGTATGCACTGCCCGGGTTGTCCAACCTGTGGATGATTCTGGTCAAGGCTACGCCGCTGCTGTTTTTACTGGGCATAGAAGACATCGTTTACTGGGCCCGTGAACTGGGCGGCTCCAAAACCGGCTACTTCGCCTATCCGCATCCGGACTGGCGCTTATGGTACTTTTTGGGTTTACTGGTTTTTTATCTGTTTTTAACCTGGATTAGCGGCAAGGTATTCGATCGCTTACACATCCGCTTTAATCGTCAGCACCACAACGACACCGCACAACGAAATCTGCTTAAACCTGTTGAGGCCGGCCGGTGAGTTGCCTCGATACCATCGCAGCTTACGGCCTGCGTTCTATCGGTATTGGTGAACGGCTGCTGCCAAAGTCGGATATCAGTCTGTGTGAACAGGCCGTGCTGATCGGTAGCGGCATACTCTGGAACGTATACTTTGCCGTGCTTGCGGTCGTTTGCGGTTTTGTATTCGCAACAGCATTGGCAATGGCCCGCAACAGTGACTATGCGCTTGTTAGAAAACCGGCAGACTGGTTTGTTTTTTTGTTTCGCGGCTCGCCATTATTTATACAGTTTTTCTTTGCCTATGAACTGTTCTCACTGTTTCCGCGAGCCGGTGTCGATATTCCGCTGGGCGTGACCACCATTACCGTGCAAACCAGCGCACTAACGAAGGCATGGTTGGGTGCGTTAATCGTACTGTTCTTGAATACTTCAGCTTATAGTGCGGAAATTTTTTACGGAGCACTGCGGGCCATTCCCAAAGGTGACCTGGAAGCGGCCGATGCGTTCGGCATGACCGGTATGACAAAGTTTCGCAAGGTGACCTGGCCCACGCTGTTGCGACTGGCCTGGCCCTCGTACACGAACGAGGCAATATTTTTATTCCATGCCACAGCACTGGTATTTTTCTCCGGCTTTCCGGCATGGCGACAGAAAGGCGATGCGCTGTATTACGCGAGTTATTTTGCCGAAAAAACATTTAACCCGTTTATTCCGTACCCGATTGCCGCTGTCTACTTTATTTTATTTACACTGTTGATTGTGATGATTTTCGGGCGCATTAACCGCCACCTGAACCGTCACCTGAACCGTCACCTCAATCCTGGTGAGCAGCCCCGCCTCAGGTATCGCCCGCAACTGATCCGATAAGCTACAATTGGTTGTTTTAGCGAGCGCTAAGCATTCGATATGTCCGACGACACTCTGCAAATATCGTTACTACAGCATGAACCCGTTCCGGCCGACATACCGGCCGCACTACAGCGACTGGACCGTTATTGTGCCGAAGCCTCGACCAGCGGTAGTGACCTGCTGGTAGTGCCCGAAGCCAGCGTTACCGGATATAACATCGAAAAAGCACAGATGCAGCAAGTGGCACTTGAGGCAGATGGTGAAACCACTACAGCAATTGCAGACATCTGTCGCAGGCAAAACATAGCGGTTACCTACGGATTTGCCGAGCACGACAACGGCACATATTACAACTGCGTACAGCTGATCGATCACAACGGCGAAGTACAGGGTAAGTATCGCAAAACCCATTTGTGGGGCGACCTTGACCGGACCCTGTTTTCACCCGGTGAAACACTCGCCTGCCATCCGCACAATACACTGGCAACCCTCGGCGGTTTTAAAGTCGGGTTACTCATCTGCTACGACATTGAGTTTCCGGAGTGTGTGAGAACACTGGCGCTGCAGGGAGCAGAACTCATAGTAACTCCCACCGGTCTGATGCAGCCGTTCAGTGAAGTTGCAGAACAGGTCGTTCCGGTACGTGCCTATGAAAGTCAGTTGTTTATTGCCTATGCCAATTATTGCGGCAGCGAAAACGATCTGACCTACGAAGGGTGCAGTTGTATTGTCGGGCCGGACGGTAAAGATCTGGCCAGAGCCGATAAGAACACAACGTTACTTACCGCAAGCATCTCTAAACAGGCAATAGTTCAGCAACGCAGTGTATTGCCCTATCATCGCGACAGACGCTCCGCTCTGTATTCACTACCTGCAGTCAACTCATGAATCAGCCATCTATTTCCGTATTCGGACCGGACTTTCCGTTTGCCTATGATCAATGGCTCTCTCACCACAGCGGACTTGGCGTATTGCCGGAGGAACGGCTGGGCACAGAAGTCGCCATCATCGGTGCCGGCGTATCGGGCATGGTGGCAGCACTTGAGTTAATGAAACTTGGTTTAAAACCGGTTATCTATGAAGCAGGAAGACTCGGTGGTCGGTTGCGCTCGGAGCATTTTCCAAATGCTACCGGTGTGGTTGCTGAACTGGGTGGAATGCGCTTTCCAAAATCGGCAACCACATTCAACCACTACACCGATTTACTGAAGTTACAGAAAAGTCCGTTTCCAAACCCGTTAACAGAAGCCGCCGGCAGCACAGTGATTGATCTGTTCGGAAAAACCGTTTACGCCAAAACACAAAAGGATTTGCCGGAAATTTATCAACAGGTCGCCGATGCATGGAACGAAGCCTTACAGACTCAGGCACACCTGATTCAACTACAACAGGCAATTCGTGAACGCGACGTCGCTGCCATAAAGTCACTATGGGACCCTCTGGTCCGTGAATGGGATGACCGGACCTTCTACGACTTTCTGGCGACATCACCCTCGTTTAAAAAACTCGGTTTCGAGCATCGTGAAATTTTCGGTCAGGTAGGTTTTGGCACAGGTGGATGGGATTCCGACTTTAGAAACTCCATGCTTGAAATACTGCGTGTGGTATTGACGGCCTGCGATGACGATCAGGATCTGATTATCGGCGGCTCCGAACAACTGCCGCGCGGACTTTGGGCATACGAGCCGCAAAACATGACACACTGGCCGGATGGCACCAGTGTCAGTAGCCTTAACCGCGGTGCAACCCGACCGGGTGTAGTTCGTTTACAGCGTGAAGGCGCGCAGATTGCCGTGACCGACCAGTACAACAATACCCGAAAATACGACTCTGTCATTGCCACCTGCCAAAGCTGGCTGCTGACTACCGTCATCGATACTGACGAATCGATGTTTTCCCACGCCCACTGGATGGCACTGGACCGCACCAGCTATATGCAGTCATCAAAGACCTTTGTGATGGTAGACAGGCCGTTTTGGAAAGACATAGATCCTGCTACCGGTCGCAACGTGATGAGCATGACGCTAACCGACAGACTCACACGCGGCACCTATCTGTTCGACAATGGTGAAAACGAACCGGCGGTAATCTGCCTGACCTATACATGGATGGCAGACGCATTAAAAATGCTGCCACTGCCTGTTGAACGCCGGGTTGAACTTGCGCTTGGTGCGCTTGGCAAGATTTATCCTAACGTCGATATTAAATCGCACATTGTCGGCAAACCAATCACCATATCGTGGGAAGACGACCCTAACTTTCTTGGCGCGTTTAAAGGTGCGCTGCCGGGTCACTACCGATACAACCGCCGCATGTACACGCACTTTATGCAACACAATATGGCTCCTGACGAACGCGGTATTTTTATCGCCGGTGATGATGTGTCATGGACGCCGGGCTGGGCCGAAGGGGCGGTACAGACTGCGTTGAATGCAGTGTGGGGGGTGTTAAATCATCTTGGTGGGCAGTGCGATGAAAACAACTTAGGCCCCGGCGATCTGTTTGCTCAACTGGCACCAATTGATCTTGAAACAGAGGCGGAATAAGCGCCTGTGTTCAGGGGCCAATACCTTCCAGTATTTTCAAAAAGTTCGAACGGAATGCACGGCGGTATAGCACCACACTAACCCACACGGTGGCAGCAATAAACAACCGTGCATCGAGGAACCACGCAACTGCGGCCAGTGCAAAGAAGTAAGAGTTCAGCCCGGTGGTAAAGTGCCTGGCCCCCAGTGCGTGCATTTTACCGACACTCTTGGCGTAGTTGTCCAGATAGCTCTGGTCAAACTGGTGAGACCGGGAGCCGTCGCCACACTGCTGCATTGATTGCCTTACCGAGATATCCGGAGCGGCACCAACCAGCACCAGCACGTAGTTGAACAGCCGGTAGCTCCAGGCAAACTTAAAAAACGCGAAAGTGAAAATCACAATCACCAGCAGCACCTTAATCTCCCATGCGGTACGCGAAGGCGTACTGACAAACGGAATATCCGACAGCAGTTGTATGGCCTGATCGGACGCACCAAGCCCTGCCATCAGTGCACCAATAAGCAAAATTGTGGTAGAGGCAAAAAACAGCACGCCGTACTGCAGCGTATTTTGAATAAGTGCATCTGCCATTTTCGGGTCGCGGTGCACCATATTGTGCATCCACCGGTATCGATGTTCAGCCATTCGATAGGAGATGGACTTCTCGCGCAGCCGCGAATAGTTGATCACCCAGAAGTGCACCACCCACGACACAAAGAAAAATACAATCGCGATGTAATCAATACCACTGAAACCGGTTCCGGCAATTGCTGTGTTATTCAATTAAAAAGTAGCGCTGTTGGGCGTTCGTGGAAACGGAATGGCGTCGCGAATGTTTTCCATGCCGGTTACGTAGTTGATTAACCGTTCAAAGCCGAGTCCGAAACCGGCGTGCGGCACGGTGCCGTAGCGACGCAGATCACGGTACCACCACAGTTCTTCTTCTATGCCCTGTGCCTGTAACTTGGCATCGAGCACATCCAGTCGTTCTTCACGCTGACTGCCGCCGATAATTTCACCGATACCCGGCGCAAGTACATCCATTGCTGCAACCGTTTTACCATCATCATTTTCACGCATGTAAAACGCTTTGATTTCTTTGGGGTAGTTACGCAGCACAATCGGTTTACCGACGTGCTCTTCAGTGAGAAAGCGCTCGTGTTCCGACTGCAGATCAAGCCCCCAGTCGACCGGGTATTCAAATTTCTTTTTGCAGCTTTTGAGTATTTCTATTGCTTCGGAGTATTCCATCTGTACAAACGCCGAGTTGATCATTTGCTCGAGACGCTCGATACACCCTTTGTCTATACGCTGCGCAAAAAACGCCATATCGTCAGCGCGATCTTCAAGGACTTTGGTAAACAGATAGCGCAGCATGTCTTCAGCCAGTGCGGCATTTTCATCAAGGCCGGCAAAAGCGATTTCCGGTTCGATCATCCAGAACTCTGCAAGGTGGCGACTGGTGTTGGAATTTTCGGCGCGGAAGGTTGGCCCGAAGGTATAGACTTTAGACAGCGCCAGCGCATACGACTCGACGTTCAACTG
>CAYZVB010000091.1:2046-9604 GCA_964481315.1 uncultured Granulosicoccaceae bacterium | reverse complement strand
ATAATTGGCGTATTAACCCACTGGAATTCGCGCTCGTAAAAATAGTTATGTACCGCATTGGCAAGCGTGGTACGCACCCGGCTGATCGCACCGAATGCATTGGTTCGAGGGCGCAGATGTGCTACCGAACGCAGGTATTCGAATGTATGACGCTTTTTCGCGACAGGATAGGTTTCAGGATCGTCTACCCAGCCGTGCACCAACACATCGGACGCCTGAATCTCAAATGCCTGGCCCTTGCCCTGAGACTGCACCAGTTCACCGGTAACCTCGACCGAACAACCGGCCGTGAGCTTCAGCACTACCGATTCATAGCACTCAACGGTATTGGCAACCACCGCCTGTATGCCGTCGAAACACGAACCATCGTATATATTGACAAAAGAAATACCCGCTTTTGAGTCACGCCGGGTTCTGACCCAGCCCTTCACCACCACCTGATTGCCGACAGGGACCTGTGCCGCCAGTAGTTGTTTTACAGAATAGCTTTCGTTGCTCATCGAATGATCCGAATTGGTGCGTCTGACAACAATAATAGTTGGTTCAGACGGGAATGCAGTGCAGACGGGCGAAACCTGGTTATCGCGCCGGTATTACGTAGTATGTTACTGTTAATTACCACTGGAAATGCTGACATTCCAGACGGGATTATTCAACGTAAACTACGGGTACCTGTGCACTCCATGGACAACGCTCCCATTGCAATTGTCACCGGCGCCGGCGGTGGCATTGGACGTGAAATATCAATCGCACTGGCGGCCCACCAATGGACAGTGGTGGTCAATGATCTGGATGCGGCTGAGGCAGGTCAGACCCTGCAGCTGATTAACGATGCCGGTGGCAAAGCTGTGGTGCTCGATGGAGACATCGGTGACTGGCCAACTGTCGAACAGATATTCTCATCAGCCCTGCAAACCTGCGGCACACCAACGCTGTTGGTGAACAATGCCGGTGTTCAGACCTGGGCATCGCTTGCCGACCTCAGCCCCGAACAATGGAGTAACACGCTCAACACCAATCTGACCGGGTGTTTCCTGATGACCAAGTGTTTTGCGACAACCGCACCGGCTGGCAGTTCGATTATCAATATCGGTTCCGGTTGCAACAAACTGGCATTTCCAAAACTCATCGACTACACCGCAGCCAAAGGCGGCATAGAGATGTTTACCAAATCATCGGCGCTTGATCTTGGGCCACAGGGTGTACGGGTCAATTGCATTGCCCCCGGTGCAATCGCCACCGATCGCACCGCAGCCGAAACAGATGACTATAACGACCGCTGGGCAGCGCTAACCCCGTTGCAGCGAATTGGCACACCGCAGGATATTGCCAACGCTGTATTGCTGCTGGCAGATGACCGGGCCGGGTTTATTACCGGGCAGACTATCAATGTCGACGGTGGCCTTTTCAGCAGAGCGATCTGGCCGGACAGTTATTGACGACAATTTAGTTGGCGATGACTTCAATACCCTTGATCGACGGGTTTTCCGCCACGTGATCAAAGGCAATGTTAATCACACCATCTGCAGCATCAATATCGAACGCTTTAACAACGGCAGTGTTGGCGCCGGCTTCGCTGTAGATATCAACATTACTTAGCACCTGACCTTCAACCGTGACATCAAATACTCTGGTACCTGATGTAAAAGCACCCGGCCAGATTTCAGCAAAGTACAACTTCACTGTGTAGCTTCCGGCGGTAACAGGCAACTGCCATTCGAGTTCTGCACCGCTGGCGAGATCATAGCGCTCCGTATTAAAAAGCGCTGCCGGGACAGTATTGGCCGCACTGTTGTCGATAGTGACCGACTTCGACCATGTCTTACCGGTATTGACAAAGCTGCTGCCGAAATTATCTGCCTGCCAGTTCAACTCGTCAGATGTTATTTCAGGGCCGCCGGCATTAATGCGGTAAACAATCTCACCGGAATTGTCGACCGCCACAACAGGGTCTGACACCGTCACCGTTATCGAATCGTTGGCAGAAAGCTGCCCGTCAGTGGCCAGTAGTTGTAGTGTGTACGTGCCGGCTTCCGGAAATACCACCGAAGACTGTGCAGTGCTTGAGGCGCTAAACTGTACTGCAGCAGGGCCGTTGAGCAATGACCAGGTCAGTGACAACTGATCATCGGGCAGACCATCATCACTAACGGATCCGGACAACACCAGCGTTTCACCAGCATCGACGGTCTGGTCACTGCCCGCACTGACCGAGGGCGCTGAATTGACCGGCACAACCTGATCTGAAAGCGAGATTATTTCAATGCCCTTAATGGCCGGGTTCTGCACCACGCCCGACAATTCAATGTTAAGCAGACTATCGCTTTCAACGGCATACGATACCACTGAACCACTCAGCGCACCTGCGGCAGCGTATACATCGACAGTACTCAACACCTGACCTTCAACGGCAATATCAAACACCCGTGCACCCTGGCTCATTGCACCGCCGTAGATTTCAGCAAAGTACAGCTTTACCTGATATTGCCCCGCGGTGACCGGAAACGCCCAGTTCATTGATCCATTTGCCCAGCGCTCAACCTGCAGTACCGCCTGAGGTACATCCGGGGTTGCGCTGGTATCGACAGTTGAACCCGTACCATAAGAGTTGCCACTCGAAACGTAGTTGCCATCATCGGCTGTCCAGACACCGGTATCACTCTGCACGTCACCACCGCCGGCATTAATCCGATACACCACCGTATTATCAACAATCGTGGTTTGGGTCACGTTCACAACCACTTCATCAAAGCTGCTAAGTGCTGTATCGGTAGCGATCAGGCGGAACACATACTGTCCGGCATTGCTTAACGAAACGGAAGCCTGTGCTGCGTTGTTGTTTGCAATTTCCACTGATTCGGGACCGGACTGCAGCACCCACTGCAACGACAGCTGATTCTGTGGTAACCCGTCATCGGACACTGTGCCTGACAACGTTAGATTGGTACCGGATGTCACTTGCTGATCAGACCCCGCCGACACCACCGGAGCGGTATTAACCACCGGTGCCACAACAGTGATCTGTAAATCATCACTGGCAGTTAACTCACCATCAGTCACTGACAGCTTCAACACGTACTCACCCGCTACAGCAAAACTCACACTGGTGGCCGGTGTGGATATGCTGCTGAACTGAGCCCCTGCGGGGCCGCTGACCACCTGCCATGCATGCACCAGATTGTTGTCCGGCAGCCCGTCATCTGAAACAGCTGCATTTAGTGACAGCAACTGCCCGGTCGCAGCCGTCAGGTCAGCACCAACAGAGACATTTGGTGCGGCGTTTTCAGTCACGGTTGTACCATCAGAAATAAAGATAACCTCGATACCCTTCAGTGCCGGGTTTTGGGCCTGGCGCTGTAGCTGAATGTTCAGCGTATCGTCGCTATCTACTGTTACTGTTTGCTTGTACGCGGCATTTGCACCTGCTGCCGCGTACACATCAATCCCGGGTATTGACTGGTTTTCGACCTGCGCATCGAACACCCGGATACCGTTACCCATCGCACCGACAAATATTTCGGCGAAATACAACCGCACTTCATAGCGTCCCGGCGTCACAGGCAGTGACCATTCCATCGACTGGCCACCGGGCAGATCATAGCGTTCAGTGTTAAACAGTGATGCTGGAACACCGGTGACACCGGAAGTATTAACCGTTGCCGCACTCGACCAGGTATTACCAGTGTTCACGAAGCCGCTGTCGTTTAGCCAGTCACCACCACCGTCGGCAATCACCGGTCCACCGACATTCAGTCGATACACAATGTTCTGATTGACTGCAGTGTCATCAATAACACCAATTGCCACTGTTTCTGAGGCAGATAACACTCCGTCAGATGCGCTCAGCTCAAGCACATAGCTGCCGGCTGCACCGAATGTGACAGAGGTGTCCGGTGCGTTCGCATCGGCAAACACCACGGAACCGGCAGATGACACTACCGACCATTGCGACGACAGCGTGTTATCCGGTAGTCCATCATCGACGACGCTGGCACTGAGCAACGCAGGTACACCGGCGTTGACTTCCGCAGGTGCAGTCACGCTAATGGTTGGCGCTGAATTGGCATCACCACCAGTCACCTTTTTAACGGTTAGGAAATCCCAGGTAGCAGGGAACGGTTCTGCCGCAAAAGAGGTTGAGATAATACCGACAGCAAGTCTGGTGTCATTGGTCAGCCATGCAGCAGGAAAGACAAAACTACCCGCCTGTTGTTCGCCTGCAGTAACACCGTTTTCGGTAATCGCATAGTAACCGGTTGCAAGTGCCGACGCCGGGTCGACCTCGATCATCAGGGCGATGTACTCCACATCAACAACCGGTACTGTCAGGTTCTGCTGTGACTGCAGCTGGCCTCCGGTTTCCATCAGGAACTGGAAGCCCTGATGGGTGATCACGAGCTTGACGTAGTTGTCCTGATCACCGGTACCAATGTACATGCCAATAGACTGATAGGGCTCGGGAGTGATTCCTGAGAATGGTGCCAGTACTCTGGTATGTGCGCGAAACACTTCACTGGACGGGGTTACATCAACACCCAGCTGAAAACCATATTGCTGCGTATTTTTGCCGTTGATCGGATCACCGGCCGGCACTGCATCGATAGTCACCACACCGGCTGCACCGATAATGGTCATTTCATTGAGGTCGTATTGTGTCTGATAACTGTCGACGCCGTTTACCATCAGACCCGAAAAACCTAAATCTGCAATGAAACCGGCACCTTCACTGTCATTTTCCCACTGATAATCAATACCCAGTGATGTATTCGCTCCATTACCTGCATCGAGAGCAAACGGATCGACTACGTCGGCAATACCGTCGTTGTCGTCATCCGGGTCAGTGAAGTCTGAAATAAAATCGCCATCGACATCAGCCGGTATATCCGCAGCCGAACAGGCATCAGTGCCGTTGGCCAGTTCATCGGCGTCGGTAAATCCGTCATCATCAGCGTCGTCATTACCGTTACCCGCGATACAAACGCTGGTGTTCGTGCCCAGATAGTCACTGGGTTCGTACACGACTATTTTGCCTGCCTGAAAATCAGCCACCCAGATAGTACCGGGAAATACTTCTGCATCGGATAACGCTGTCACGTCAAGCGGGCTCGAACCAACGTTCGAAAACAGCACGTTAAAATCATCCATCTGTCCGGCAGAATCGAGACTTACCCGATAGACTTTGTTGTCCCATGACGTGACCAGAATGTTGCCATCAAGCTGCCCGTTGAAGTTTCCGGCGGTATACTCGGCCAGACCGGTAGTTGAACGTGGCAATGTCACAAACGCATCATTCTGCGGGTGCACGCCGTTACCATTGGTGCCGGGTCCGTAGTAGTTACATTCAACAAGGTTGTTATAAGGAACAGCTGCCTGCGGGTTGGAGTTATTGAATTTGTTTTTGGTATGAGCGCGTGTCGGGTTCGGGTGACCGGCGTAGTAGCCGCGTCCGGTAATCAGGTGCAGTGCATCGTGCTGGGTACTACCGGGTTCACTGCGACTGTTGCTGCAGTTGTTTGGTGCACCGCCCCACCCTGAGTTTGGTCCGTTATCCCACGAATACATATAACCGTTACGTGTAACAACAACATCGTAGGGATTTCTCCAACCCGGTGAGTACACCTGTACAGGGCCGTTTTCGACAATTTTAGCCTGGTTTTTGCCGCCATTGCCGCCAAACGGATCGTTGTTGTCGTTGCTGCCTGATCTGTCTTCATCATCTAGTGTCGGCAGGTCGTAGGTGTTGTTGCCGATTGCCGCCAGATCAATCTCAAGTATCGCCGCACTGAGCGCGTATTCCGGTAACATCGCAAAGTTGTTCGACGGTGCCCCCATGTTGGTGTTACCGCCTGCACCCAGATAAAGCTTGCTGCCGACTAGCGCCATGCCGTTACTGTGATGGTTTTCTTCTGAACGTGGCAGCCCCCGAACCAGATCGACCTTGTTCCAGCCGTTACCGGATTTGGTTAAGCGCGACAGTATGCCGGAATTGGTATCGAGCCCGGTAGTATGACCGCTGGCACCACCACCGATTCTGGGGTCACTCGAGTGCACATAAATCACCGGGTTACTCGCCGTGCCGGTAACCAGTAAGCCTGTCACCAGTCTGTTTTTTACATTCGACTGATAGATACCCTGATCATTGTGATTAGGTAAATTCTTGATCGAGTTGATCAGTTCTTTGTCAGTGACCTTATAGTTATTGCTGCCGGTACGCTCAACAGTCAGTACCTGCAGTTCACCGTACATGGTTGCTACGTACAGCCGGTTGTCGGGGCCGAATTGCAGCGATGTCGGCTTACCACCGCCGAAGCCACTGAGTGTGCTTTTACCAAACGGCAGTGAGGCGGGGTTGGCGGCGGCTATCTCAGGCTCATCGCCACTCTGCCCTTCACCGTTCAACGCTACCATGGCAACGGCGCCGTCGCCGTTGTGGTTGATAAATAGACGCCCCGGAATAACTCCGGAGTCTTTCGGCTCAAAGCCGATCGTCAAATCAATGCTCTGCGATGGCGCAAGCTCAATTGGCGCCTGGTGGCTCAGGGTGAATTGCTGTGAATCGATCTCATCGAGAAACAGGTTATCAATAACCACCGTGCCATTTTCTTCACCGCCATTGTTGGTGATGGTCAGCACTGCGGAAGACGCCTCGTCAATTGCCACAACCCGGAAGTTCAGCGCATCTGAGCTGAGCTCGAGCCCGGGCATGTCGCTATCGATGACGGCAGCGTCACGATGTGACGGCCCGTACATCAGCGCCAGCGCTACCAAACCTGCTACGAGAACACCGGCGCCCCGCAACGCCAGCTGTGCAACACTCGACATAAAAATCTTCCGTTAGTTGTCGACGGCGCTGCACACGGAACAGCCGGTGCGTTCTAATTGAGAAATAGTTGGATTTTAAACGCCGCCTATAGAGGCTATCGGCAGTTTTTTAGGTTCTATACAGTGCGGTAAAACACGTGCAGTTATTTGTGCAACCACACGTAAAAACCAATGTATTGAGTTATCTCAGCGGAGAATTTTGTGCGTAAATTCACATCTCAGGGTGATCTGAATTCCGCCAAACACTTTGTTATTACACAACTAGTGCGGCAGTAAGCAGTGAAAACGCCACAACAACCGTCAGGTGCAGCCGCAATCTGCGATAGTCCGGGTGCACCTGTGTGAATAACAACGATTGGTCGACAATAAACGCTGCGGCAACAGTCACGGCCATACCGGCCAGCGCCACCTTTGCGGTGAAAAACAGCAGCAGCCATGCAACCAGTGATGGTACAACGCTGTAAACAAACATTGAGTTGCGGGTATCAGGCTGCGCTACGCTGAGTGCAACACCCCAGTGAACAGCGCCGATAAAGCTGATAATCACAGCGCCGTATCGCAACAGCGCGTTTACGGCATCAGTAACGGTGAAGCCCGGTGAACCCATACCAAGCGCTACCGCAGCAGACAACACGACAAACGGAATCAGTCCGCCATAGCCGAGCCACCAGGCAATCCGGGGTAATGGAGCAGCGTTCACGATAATCAGCCTCAAGTTGATACAACGGCAAGTTTA
>CAYZVB010000091.1:0-2036 GCA_964481315.1 uncultured Granulosicoccaceae bacterium | reverse complement strand
CACCTGCACCGGTAGACGGCTGATTTACATGGGCATATTTCAGCCGCGCAATTGAACCAGGTTATTCAGTCAGCGCCGGTTGCGAATGACTATTAGTGTCTTCGCTGGACATTTCCTGCCACGAGTCCGCCATTGCCGAACCGAAACTGCCGCGGCTAAGCCCTGAGCACGATACCGCCAACCGGTCGCGCAGGTTCTGCCCGTCCACCACTTCGTGGTACCACGAACTGAGCTTTGGTACATCTACAACACAAACTTCGATTTTCGACGCTGTTGTTATTTTATTTTTATACGCGTTCAATGCTGGCCCACTGCACGTTATGAATTTGGATACGGAAGGTATTCCCTCCGCACGCGCAATAACGGCAGCCTGCGAACTTACTTTAACAGTGACACGATCTTTTCCTGTGGCAGAAGAACACAGGACTGTCACAACCAGCCGGTGCGATACCCGTTCTGATGCCACAGCACCGGAAAGAAACTCTCATCCATTGACGAATCACCGTGTCGTTTGTATCGACTGTACACCGGGCTGGTATGCTGCGAATGGAATACGGCCTCACTCGACATGCAATGCGACACCACAGACCGGCGCATGCCGGTACCTGTATTGCCACGCGAGCCGTGCCATGTGCGGCCATGATGAAACACAGCCGATCCGGCAGGTACTTCTATTGGCACCAAGTCTACCTCCATGCCGGCTGCCGCTGCCTGCATATCTGCAAGTGGATCATCCGGCGCATGAAATTGACTGATGGGCGCTGACAACGGCCATAAATGCGACCCGCGCACGTATTCAATTGTGCCCTGACTGGCCTTGGTATCGTCCAGTGTCATCCAGCAAGTCATCATTTCGGCCGGCACAATCCACGACTGGTAGCTTTCATCCTGGTGAAACCCAAGGGCTGCAGATCCGGGCGGTTTCCAGATAACGTTATCCTGATTGATTCTGCTGCCGGGCCAGCCTCGCAATGTCGCGCACATCTGTCCGATATCGCTTCTTAATACGGTGGCGGCAATGGTGTGGTCGGCTTTCCAGCCGTTGCATATCTGTCGTGTTAACTGGTTGCTGTCACGACCTTCCCGCCAGTTCCATTCGTCGGGCTGAACGCCGGTGTCAAACACGCCTGCGAACAATTTTTCGAACCTCGAGCGCAGCGCTTCGACGGTATCGGGATTGATAAAGTTTTCGACAATCAAAAAACCGTCTGCTTCGAACTGTTCGCGTTGTTCAGTAGTGGCCATGATCTGATCGTTTCAATCGACAGTTGAGGTTTCAGCCTGATGCAGGAAAGTGTCGGCGCCAGTGCGCCGCGATATCAATCCGGCGCGGTATCCAAACATTTGGCTGGCCGGCAATATAGTCGAGGAATCGTCGCAGCGCCTGCGCCCGACCGGGTCTTCCAACAAGCCTGCAGTGCAATCCAACAGACATCATTCGAGGTGTTTCACTGCCTTCGTGATAAAGCATGTCGAACGTGTCTTTTAAATAGTTATAGAACTGGTCACCGGCGTTAAACCCCTGAGGCGTGGCAAAGCGCATATCGTTTACATCGAGCGTATAGGGAATCATTAACTGCGGTGTACCATAGTCACTGCACCAGTAAGGTAGTTCATCGGCATAGGTATCGGAGCAGTATTCAAACCCGCCCTCCTCAGCCACCAGTCTGACACTGTTTGGACTGGAACGACCAATGTAAACACCACGCGGCCGTGAACCAGTGACACTGGTATGGATATCAATCGCTTTTTGAAGGTGCTCCTGTTCAACTTCAACCGGCACGTGCTGGTAGTCGATCCAACGATAACCGTGAGTAGCAATCTCCCAGTCCGCGGCAAGCATGGCTTCGACGGCTTGCGGGTTGCGTTCAAGCGCCATGGCTACGCCATACACTGTTACCGGCATTTCACGCTCAGTAAAAAGTCGGTGTAAACGCCAGAACCCGACACGTGACCCGTACTCGTAAATCGACTCCATGTTCATATGGCGCATTCCGGCGATAGCGTCGGCACCCACTATTTCGGAGAGAAACTTT
>CAYZVB010000090.1:7948-16473 GCA_964481315.1 uncultured Granulosicoccaceae bacterium | reverse complement strand
AGTGGAATATCTTCACACTGCCAGAATTTTGCATCGTCACGTCGGTCACACACTCTCGAGGCAAACCAGCCGTCATTGATTTTTACGGTGGCAACAGAAGAGGTAAATTCCCGGCCGGGCACAACAAAACGCAGACGCCATTCGTCGGTGTCTTCCTGTCTTAACACCTTAACCACATCTGCCACCGAGCTTACCTTTGCACCGTTCAGCTGGGTAATCAGTGCACCGCGCTGCACACCGGCGCGGGAAAATTCATATCCCGATTTGGCCACCACCACACCGCTTTGCGGCAGGTTCATACCGCGTGCGCGCTGAACTGAAATATCGTGCAATACCGCACCACCAACTTCAACCAGCCTGCCCGGCTGCAGTGCTTCCATATCCTGCACCGCAATCGGCATAGTGATTTCCTGTCCCTGCCGAAACACAGTGATCTCTAGTTCTTCACCAATGGAAGAATCGAGTATTTCGGCAAGGCGAATAAACTCCGCTACCGGCTGCCCGTTGAGCGCGAGCAGAATATCGCCCTCCTGCAACACGTCAACAGCAATACCACCCGGCAGTACCTGACGCACCAGCAGCATGCCATTGCTTTCAGGAAACTCCTGCTGAAAGCGCTCCTGCGTTTCAGTGTCGAGCCCGAAGCGACTCAGCAGTCGATATGGTCGCTGCTCAAAAACCGTTTGCAGCGTGCCGCGCTCAACCGGCTCACCCGCCTGCAGTTGCCGCAGCGCATATTCGATTCGGTCGAGTGGCAGAAAAAAACTACTGGCAGTACTACTGTTCGCAGCGGCATTCAGTGCAATGACTTCACCCTCCTGGTTCAGCACCGGTGAGCCGGATGACCCCCCCGACGTAGAAGAGGCAGCCTGTAAATAGAAAGTGTTGAAATCGTTGTGTCCGTAGCGACCGTAGTTGGGCGCTGCGCGGTCCACCCTGGCAATGGTACCGGCCAGAATGGATAACTGTTCACCACCATCACTGCCGATAACCCGCACGTCAGTGCCGACGGTCGCACCTTCGGCACTCAGCGTCAGCGAACGTGGATTGTTGCGTCGCAGATCTGCCGGGTTATAACGCAGAAACCCGAAGTCATGCACCGGATCACGATACAGCGGTACCACATCAATTCGTTCCAGATTCTGAAAGGTGGCTGTCATATTGATCGGGCCACTGCCAACAACATGACGATTGGTCAGAATAATTCCCCGCTCAGCGTCAACAATAAATCCGGTGGCAGAACTGACCCCCTGATTGGTTTCGACAAAATCACGCACATACGAAATTTGCAATGACACCACCGACGGCACCGTTTCAGCGATCACGGCAGACCATCTGGCGCTGGCTTCCTGGGCGTTTGCAACAGATACAAGCGGGTTAAAAATGAGTGCCGTCAGGGCTAAAATCAGCGTTCGCAATCTACTGTTCCGATGGTGACACCCGCGCATAACAGGTGGTTTTGAGAGTCCTGGGGAAGACATACTGCAGGAAGAATCAAAGTATAGCGCCGAATCCGGTTTCATCTGCAGAGTCTCTTTGTTAAGTTTAAGTCAAGATTTGATCCGTCTATCGCAGCCCTTAACGTCAATTTATTCGCACAATGACTTCCCAACAAGAAAACGGCTTTCCACTCGAATGGCTGCGACACACTTCGCCCTATATCAATACGCATCGTGGCAAAACCTTTGTTGTATGGCTTAGCGACGAACTACTCAATAACGAATTATTCAGACATTTGATTCACGACCTGACCCTGCTCAGCCATTTGGGCGTCAGGCTGGTGCTGGTGCACGGCATGCGACAGCAGATAGATACAGCGCTGCAGAACAATCAGATTCAAACCAGTTTTGCAAATCCTGCCGACACTCACGACGATCACACCCCCATTCGTATCACCACCTCTGAAATGTTGCCGGCCATTCAATCGGTGCTTGGCGCAATCCGATGCCAGTTTGAGTCAACGTTCTCCACCGGGCTGCCAAACACGCCAATGTCCGGCTCCCGCGTGACGCTCTGTTCCGGTAATTTTGTGGTAGCACGGCCATACGGCGTGCGTAATGGTGTCGATTTTTGTCACACCGGCGAAATTCGCAAAGTCAGAACCAACGCCATCAATGATCTGCTCGATCTCGGCATGATTGTGCTCGTGTCACCCACCGGTTACTCACCTACCGGGGAATTTTTTAATCTGCATGCAGAAGACGTTGCCACACAAACTGCCATCGACCTGCAGGCGGACAAACTGATATTTCTGCACGACCAAACCGATGCACTCGCCGCTGCACTTGGCAATATCAGAGAAATCTCTGTCGGTGCACATGGTGTACAGCAGGCATTGCCGTCAGAATTACAAAAAATAAAATCTGTACTCAACAATGCCACCACTGCCTGCCAGCGCGGTGTTGACCGCTGCCACCTGGTTAGCAGCCTCAAAGACGGCGCATTGCTGAAAGAGCTTTTTACCAGAGACGGCAGCGGCCTGTTGATAGACTCGGGCAACTACGACTCCATTCGCCCGGCGACACATCGCGATGTCAACGGCATTAAGGCGCTCATTCAGCCGTTAATCAACGACGGCATTCTGCTCGACCGCAGCGAACAGGATCTGGAAAGGCGAATACAGGATTTCTATGTGGCAGAACGCGAAGGCAGTGTTATCGGCTGTGCCAGCCTGACCATTTTTACTGAACAGGCGGAAGTGGGTTGTCTGGCCGTGCACCCCGATTTTCGCGCCAGTGGCAAGGCCGCGGATATGCTACAGCACCTGATCAGGGAAGCAAAAGCTCGCAACTGCCGACAGCTGTTTGCACTTTCAACACGCAGCGGCGACTGGTTTCAGGAGCAGGGTTTCGTGCCGGGTGATTTATCGTCAGTACCGGTAGACGAACACCGACTCACCAGCAAGCGTGGGTCTAAACTGTACGTACTCGATTTAGTTTGAGCTACCTTCAGTGTTGTGTCGGGCGATGGCGGTAAACACATCGGCAAGTGCGGCAAGGCGTTCAAGCGGCTGATCAAGCGATAACAAGTCATGCCGCAGTTCCGCCGACAACGGCAGCAACTCAACAAAACGGCTACCAAGCCATAGTGCATCCTCGAGTTGATGTTCGGGGTAATCAATACTGCCTTCCACCTGCTCTAGTATCTGCTGCATCGCCTCCTGCAGAAAACGATACTCTGAAGGCACCGGCTGGCTGGACTCCGGCGGTAACAGTTCGACGTTACCATGCAGAAGTTTACTGTCGTCGACATGAGTATCGACAATGCGAAACTTCTGCTGCCCCTGCGCCACAATTAACAGCAGACCGCTTTCATCCTGATCCCAGTCAACAATGCGGGTTAACGTGCCGTACGGATAAGGTGTGGCGGCATCACCCACTTCACCACCTTCTTTAACCAGACAAATACCAAAGCCTGACTCCTCACGAAAGCAACCGCGCACCATATCGATGTAACGGCGTTCGAATATCCGCAGTGGCATTAAACCACCTGGCAGCACCACACTAGACAGTGGAAATAAAGGAATTTGCATAAGCGACACGCTAGCAAGTCGTTACTGAAGTTGCAACGTACTGAAATATACCGGACACAGAAAAGAAAAAGCCGGGCAAATGCCCGGCTTCCGATTAACTGTTATCGCCGCTTACGCAACGGCGATACGTTAGCTTGCGTTAGCGTGGAAACAAAACCACTTCAACGCGGCGGTTTTGCTCACGACCGTCGTCAGTGTCGTTACTGGCAATAGGTCGGAATTCACCGTAGCCGGTTGCAGACAGCTTATCTGCGGCAATACCATTGTCGTTCAAATAGCGTACTGCAGAGGCTGCACGAGCTACCGACAACTCCCAGTTGCTGCTGAACTTTTCAGCCAGCACCGGACCGATTGGCACATCGTCGGTGTGTCCTTCCACACGAATATCGTAATCACTGTAGCCGCCTATGGTATCGCCAACCACGGCAAGTACGTTTTGACCCGAACCGCTCAACTGTGAGCTGCCGGTGTTGAACAAGCTGCCACTGGCGACACGTATACCGATCGATTCATCCGCTCTGACTTCAACCGAAGCACCGGATACACCGTTGGCACGCAACTGCTCGGCAATGGAATCTCCAACGCTGTTGGCCTGCTCGCGCTTGGCACGCATGCCTTCCTCGGCAGAGAAATTTACTGCCATCAGCTTTTCAATTTCCTCACGGGCGGTGTCGAGTTGATTCTCGGCACTACCAAGCTTGGAGCGCAATGCATCGAGCTCTTCTCTGGCCGAATCACGTGAAGCACCGAGCACCCCGAGTTGTGAGTTCAGGTTACCAAGGCGGTTTTCAAAGTCGTCAACTTTAGCCTGCAATGTATCGGCACGATTAGTGGCATCGCTGCCTGCCTGCTGCGCACTTTCAAGCTGCCCTTTGAGGTTGGCTGTCTCGTCAGTGAGCTGCTGAATTTGCGATTGCAGTCCTTCAGCATCGCGTGCTGCTCTGGCTACCGTTTCGCGTTCGGTTTCAATCAGGCCGGACAGGTAATCCCGCTCTTTGGTCAGCTCGTCTCTTGCTGCCGTGAGTTCATCGCGCTCTGCTGCCAGTGCTTCAGATGCCGATGCTGCTTCGTCGAGCTGCGCCTGCAGTTGATCACGTTCACCGGCAACGGCATCGTTTTTCGCAGTCAGCTCATCAATCGAGGCTTGCAAAGATTCGATCTGGGCGGTGCTGTCACCACCGAGCTTTTCCATCTCTGCCTGCAGCAACTGCTTCTCGTTGGCAAGCCCGTCAAGCTGGGTTTTCATCTCACCAAGCTGATCGCCCAACATACCGAGCTTCGATTGTCCGTCAGTCAGTTTCGACTGAACAGCATCGCGTTCACTGGCCAGATTGTCGCGAGCCAGCGTCATTTCAGCCAACTGCTGCTCCATCCCGGTAACCTTCTCAGCAGTCGCTGATTGTTCTGCGTTGGCAGCTTCCAGCGCTTCTTTGGCAGAGGCCAGTTCAGCTTCAACATCAGCCAGGCGCCCGGCCGCTTCGTCACGTTCTGACTCCAGGTTAGCCTGCAGCGTGGACTTTTCTTTGTCGAGCAAACCAGTCTGGGTGTTCAGCTCACTGACTTCAGCGCGAGCAGCGTCCAGCTCACCGACAAGCTGATCACGCTCGGCAGTCACATTGGCAATCTGAGTTTCGAGATCACCGACACTGGTAGTCAGTGCATTGCGCTCATCAGTCATACCGGAAAGGTCCGCTTCCAGCGACTGCACTTTGGCAGACAGTTCGTCACGCTCGATATCCATGCGACCCTGCAGCTCACCTTTCTCTGCATTGAGTGCCTGAAAATCGCTCTCAAGGCTGGCTTTATCTGCCGCGGTTGAGTCGAGATCGGCCATTAGCTTGTCACGCTCACCGGACAGGGTAGCGATTTCGTCCTCAAGCAATGTGACCTTCTCACCCATGGCCCCAACGTTGGCTAACAGCTCGTCGCGCTCGGTGGTTAAACCATCTATCTGCGATTGCAAACCGGCCATTTGTTCACTGGCACCGGAGCGCTCAGTGTCAAGCAGGCCCTGCAGATCTGCCTTTTCAGTGTTTAGTGACTCGAGGTTCATCGTTAGTGATGACGCTTCGTCACGGGTGCTTTCAAGCTCACCCTGCAACTGATCACGAGCAGCAGTTAGGCCGTCGATCTCTGTTTTCAGACCATCCATCTGGCCTTGCAGATCTGATTTCTCAGCGTTCAGTGCATCAAGATCAGCGGCATACTGTGATGCCTCAGCCTGTGACGACTCAAGGTCAGTAGTCAGCTTGTCGCGCTGCGCAGTGAGGTCTCCGATTTGTGTATTCAAACCGTCAATTTCAGCATTGAGCCCGTCAATCTTTTCTGAAGCACCGGACCGCTCACTGTCGAACAGACTTTGCAGTTGAAGCTTCTCGCTGCTTAGTGAATCAAAGTTGGCAGTCAGACTTGAGGCTTCCGCCTGAGAAGACTCAAGGTCGGTAGCAAGGCGATCGCGTTGTGCCGTCAGATCTTCGATCTGACCGTTAAGATCACCAATCTGAGTTTGCAGGCCATTAACGCGCTCATTACCTTCTGCAGTCACTTCATCGATTCTGGCCATCGCTTCGTTGCGCTGCTGATCGAGCTCGGCGAGTTTTTCTGCAGACTCAAGGTTGCTCTTTTCAAGCGCATCACGCTCAAGGGTCAGTGTTTCAATTTGCGTGTTCAGGTCACCGACGGTCGATTCGAGTGAACCGATTTTGTCTTCGGCTTCAGTTCTGAACGCCAGCGCATCACCCTGAATAGAGTCACGTTCACCAGTCAGACTTTGCAACTGCATCTGCAAACCGTTGACCGCAGTTTCACTCTGTGCAGTGAGATCCTGCTTTTCAGTGTTAAGTGTGTCTACCTGAGCAAGCAGTTCGTCACGTTTTGCAGTCAGGCTTTCAACCTGCCCTTCAAGATCAGTGACATTTTCTTCAAGCCCTGAAATCTTAAAGCTTGTTGATTCCTGCAACCGTCCAAGATCCGTGGTAACGGTGTCGCGCTCGGAAGTTAATGAGGCAATCTGCTCGTCGCTCTGTGCACGCAGCCCGTCGAGATCAGCCATCAGTCTGGTCTTTTCTTCGGTTAGGCCATCGCGTTCTGCCGTAATGGCTTCGACTTCGGCTGTCAAACCATCTATTTGTCCCTGCAGGCCATCGGCCTGTGCCTGTGCTTCGGCACGGGAAGTTTCAAGCTCGGTGTCGAGATTGCCAATTTGCCCCTGAAGATCAGAGGCAGATGCCACCAGCTGATCTTTTTCGGCGTTCAGCGCTTCAAGTTCCGCACTGCGTGCGTCGATTTCAGCTGCCAGACGCTCGCGCTCCGACTCGAGCCCGCCAACCTGTTCAGTGAGCTGTGCGTTTTGCTCAATCAGCCCGGTTTTTTCATTGGTGAGCTCACCAATGCGTCCGGTCAAAGAGTCGATTTCAGTTTCAAGCCCTTTGATTTTGCCGTTCGATGAAGCTTCAAGACCCGCCATCGATTGCTTCAGTGAATTAATTTCAGAAGCTGAATCAGTGGCTTTCAGTGAATCGAGTTCTGCCATCAGACCCGAACGTTCACCATCCATCGCATCGAGCTTAGCCTGCAAATCATCACGCGCCTGCAGCACGGTTTTATTCTCTTCAGAAATAACCGTGGCTCGGGCATCCAAATCACCAAGACGCACCTGAAGTTCATCTCTGGCACCGGTGAGTTCAGTAATTTCAGCCTGCAGTGTTTCTACTGTTGCCGTCTTGCGGCGTAACGCTGAGATTTCTTCAACGGCCTGTGCACGGATCGCTTCGAGTTCTTCTATTTTGGCAGTCTGAGCGTCAAGTTGTGCCTGCATGTCCCCGGCACTGCTAAGCGCCTGCTGACTGGAAGCAGCATCGGCTTCCATAGCGGCAATTTTTTCGTTCAGCGCATCAAGTTCTGCTTTGCTGCCTTCAACCGCCGCGGCACTTTCTTCGGCACTGGCTGTCAGTTCAGATTCTTTCTCGGCAAGTGACTTTTTAAGTGCAGCAATCTCTGCTTCATAGGCGGTGACTTTGCCGGTGGTATCGCTCAGGTTACTTTCGAGCTCAACGACTCGCGTATCAAGCGTTTCGTTATTAACGGTCAGTGTTTCGATGTCACCCGAGCGCTTTGCATTACCCGACCACATACCGAGAACGCCGAGCCCGAGTAAACCGACTGCGCCGTACTTGACAGATTTTCTTACCTTAGGCTCATCCGGTAGCAGATGGCGGTCACGGATATCTTCACGATACACAGCGTGGCCGTCTTGCCGGTTCTTGTCGTCAACCATTTACTCTTCCTCTTTGAATTTGTTCAGATCCGACCGCTGTCCGCGGGCTGATCTGCATAGTCATACTGCGACTGACAAACCGACACTGAGTGCGAGCCCCGTATTGTTACGTATTATTGGCGGGTACCCGGGTGTGTTGCGGCGTCAGCCGGCGACAATCCAGAACTTGCTGCATTGTCATCGTTCAAGTATACCGCATCCGAACCGCGCTAAGCCCATCAAATTGCAGCAAAAGCGTCTCAAAAGGTGAAAAATAGTAAGACAGCGGAACAGCAGGTCACACAACCCTGCGTACACGGAATTTCTGGCCACTGACACGGCAGTCCGGATACCGTTCCAGTACGGTGGCAAGCCGTTGCCGTAGTTCTGCGGGTTTTACACAATCGCTAAGAAACGCACACACGCTGTTGCCGTAGGTTGGTTGATTGAAGTGGTATCTGATGTCAGGTCGACCCCCAATAGCAGCAACGTAGGCGGCACCGGCCTGTCGCATCTGTTGTGCATCTTCAAAGTTAATGACCAGCATCCCTCCACGATTAAGGCGTGACAACAGCATCGAAAACCACTGTCGGTCGGCATTAACCACACGTGCAGGCTCAGCTTCGTGTTCGGTAAATAAATCTTCAACGATTAAATCAAACGGCTCACCGCGATAGTCAGCCAGCCAGCTGATCGCATCGGCACAATGCAGCTCAACCGACTTGTGCTTTACTGAAA
>CAYZVB010000090.1:7071-7938 GCA_964481315.1 uncultured Granulosicoccaceae bacterium | reverse complement strand
GAGCTCTACACCGACGATGGACTCGGGCTGCAGCAGGTGCCTGAACTGATTAATTACCGCACCACCGCCAACCCCGAGTAACAGCACGCGCCTGACACTACCAGACGGCACGAACAGCGCAGGCAGGAACAGCAGATCCCATACACCGTTCGACAGCGGACGCTGAGGATTCCACTGTGTGTGGAATACACGGTTTTTATAAAGCCGCACCGAGTTGCCTGCGGTCCTGACTTCGTAGCTGTCTTCTCCAGCCTGTTTGCTCCAGATCACAGCCATCGGTTTGTACCCTGTGTTGCGATTAACGTTTTGCTACACTACAGCGTTAATCTTTGCCGGACTCAAGTTTACGTGAACATTCATCTTAAAGCGCTGGGATGCCGCCTTAACGAGGCCGAGCTTGAAAACTGGGCGCTGGAATTTCAGCGTGCCGGTCACACGCTGGTAAACGATGTTGAAGCCGCTGAACTCACCGTGCTCAACACCTGTGCAGTAACACGTGAGGCGGTGCGCAAGTCGCGTAAAACAATCAATCGCCTGCGACGTGAAAACCCGCAGGGCAAACTGGTTGTCAGCGGTTGCTTTGTCTCCACCGGTGAGTCCGGCAGCGCCGCAGATCTGGGTGTTGATATGCTGGTCGATAACAAAGACAAATCGACACTCGTCGCCAAGGTCAACGATCGCTGGCAGATCCCGATCATGCCTGAAGGCGCAACGCTGCCCAACGAGTCTGCGTTGTTTGCACGCAACCGTCAGCGCGCTTTTATAAAAATTCAGGACGGTTGTCGCTATCGCTGCAGCTACTGCATTGTGACGATCGCCAGAGGCGAGGAAAAAAGCCGACCGGTTGCAGACATTCTTGAACAGATA
>CAYZVB010000090.1:1548-7061 GCA_964481315.1 uncultured Granulosicoccaceae bacterium | reverse complement strand
CCATGTCGGTGGCTACGGTTCCGATATTCAGTCAGACCTCACCACACTGGTGACGCAAATACTCACACACACTTCTATACCGCGCCTGCGATTTGCATCGGTCGAACCGTGGGATCTCGGAGAGCGCTTTTTTGAACTCTTTGATAACCACAGACTCATGCCGCACATGCATCTGCCAATTCAGAGTGGATCAGACAGTGTGCTCAGGCGTATGTCACGTCGTTGCCACAGCACCGAGTTTGCCGCACTGGTTGAACAGGCACGCGCACAGAGCCCATTGTTTAATGTGACCACCGACATCATTGTCGGCTGTCCAGGTGAGTCCGACCTAGAATGGCGGCAAACCATGGAGTTCGTCGAATCAATAAAGTTCGGCCACATTCATATTTTTAGTTACTCGCAGCGCGACGGCACCAAAGCCGCAGCCATGCCGAATCAGATTGACGATGCCACTAAAAAAATACGCAGTCAGGAATTGCATGCGCTTGCAAAACAACAAAAGCACGAATTCCTGCAGGCACAAGCCGGCAATACTGCAAACGTGCTGTGGGAGTCAGTTAACGACGACAGTTGTTTCGGCTATACCGAAAACTACGCACGTGTCGCAATTCCGGCGCAGGGCGCTAACATCGAAAACACGATTAAACCCTGTGTACTCAACGGTGTTCATGAGTCCGGCAATCATTTGACTGCCGCTTTGCTCTGAGGCCAGTCATTGCGCTGACGGCAAATCACAGCGCAACAATCAAATCACAAGTGTTTTGCTTTGCATTCGTGGCTGCAGCGCCGTGCTCTGCTCTCAAAACGACCCAAGATGGTTTATAATCCATAGGTTAGTTACGGACAGACAATGCACGCCTGGGGGAAAGCAGCACGCGCAATACCGCATCTGCCTTGTCCGAAACTTCCCGCCCAAGCAACTATTACCTGTTCCAAGCGGTCCAAGCCTTTACGGGCTTGCTAATAATAAAAATCACCGGGTGATCCCCGATCGATTACTGCCCGAACGATTACAGAGAGAGCAATGCAAGAACAAAACGATATAGACCCCCAGGAAACCCGTGAATGGCTGGAGGCTCTCGATGCAGTCGTCGAACAGGAAGGCCCCGAACGCGCTCACTTTCTACTCGAAGCACTGATTGATCAATCCCGACGCTCCGGTGCAAATCTGCCTTACAGCGCCTCTACCGCCTACATCAACACTATTCCGCCGCACCTGGAAGTGACCAGCCCGGGTGATCACGAAACCGAACATCAGATTCGCTCCATGATCCGCTGGAATGCCACGGCCATGGTGTTGCGTGCCAACCGCGAGGGCTCAAACCTCGGCGGACACATCTCGAGCTTTGCCTCTGCGGCAACGCTGTACGATGTCGGCTTTAACCACTTTTTCAGAGCACCAGGCCCCGACCATGGTGGTGATCTGGTGTTTATTCAGGGACACTCGGCTCCCGGTATCTATGCACGCGCCTACCTCGAGGGCAGATTGTCTGAAGAGGATCTCGACAACTTCCGTCGCGAGGTCGATGGCAACGGATTGTCCTCCTACCCGCACCCGTACCTGATGCCGGCATTCTGGCAGTTCCCAACCGTATCGATGGGTCTGACATCCATCATGGCAATTTATCAGGCCAGGTTTATGAAATACCTGCAGGACCGAAGCCTTGCCAACACAAAAAACCGCAGAGTCTGGGCCTTTATGGGTGATGGTGAAATGGACGAGCCTGAATCACTTGGTGCGATTTCACTGGCCGGTCGTGAAAAGCTCGACAACCTGACCTTCGTGATTAACTGCAACCTGCAGCGACTCGACGGTCCGGTTCGCGGCAATGGAAAAATTATTCAGGAACTCGAAGCGGTCTTCCGCGGTGCCGGATGGAACGTGATCAAAGTGATCTGGGGTTCGTACTGGGATCCGCTGCTGGCTAAGGATCACGACGGCAAACTCAAACAACTGATGATGGAAACTGTCGATGGCGAGTACCAGAACTTTAAAGCCAAAGACGGTGCCTACACACGCGAAAAGTTTTTCGGTAAATACCCTGAAACCGCATCCATGGTGGCCAAGCTGTCCGATGAAGATATCTGGCGCTTAAACCGTGGCGGTCACGATCCGCACAAAATTTACGCCGCTTATCACAGTGCAGTTAATCACGAAGGCCAGCCCACCGTTATTCTGATGAAAACTGTCAAGGGTTACGGCATGGGAGAGTCCGGTGAAGGGACCAACGCCACTCACCAGCAAAAGAAAATGCCTCTCGACGCACTAACGGACATGCGCGACCGGTTCAACATTCCACTTACTGACGAACAAGTGGAAAACCTTGAGTACTGCAGGCCGGAACCTGACAGCGAACTGCTGCACTATATGCAAAGCAGAAGAGACGCGCTCGGCGGCTACCTGCCGCAACGACAAAAATTTGCAGCGCCACTTGAAGTACCACCATTGTCAGTGTTTGAACCGCTGTTAAAAGATTCCGGCGACCGCGAACTTTCAACCACCATGGCTTTTGTTCGCATGCTGACCATTCTCACCAGGGATAAAAACATCGGTAAAAACATTGTACCGATCGTGCCCGACGAAGCGCGCACCTTTGGTATGGATGGTATGTTCCGCCAGCTTGGTATCTATTCTTCAGTCGGGCAACTTTACACCCCTGAAGATCGCGATCAGGTGATGTTTTACAAAGAAGACAAGACCGGTCAGATTCTCGAGGAAGGTATTACCGAAGCAGGCAGCATGTCGTCATGGATTGCTGCAGCCACTGCCTACAGTACACACGGCGTAAACATGATTCCGTTCTTTGTGTACTACTCCATGTTCGGCTTTCAACGTATTGGCGATCTTGCATGGGCCGCCGGCGACATGCGTGCACGCGGGTTTATGATTGGCGGTACTGCAGGGCGCACCACACTCAACGGTGAAGGTCTGCAACATGAAGACGGCCACAGTCACCTGCTGGCCAGCACCATTCCAAACTGCGTTTGCTACGACCCGTGCTACGCCTATGAAATGGCCATTATCATTCACGAAGGCATGCGCAGAATGATGAAAGAACAGGAAGATGTGTACTTTTACATCACTGCGATGAATGAAAACTATCATCAGCCTGCACTGCCCGATGGCGCTACCGACGGCATTATCAAAGGCATGTACAAACTGAAGTCGGTAGCACCGGCGGCTACCAACCGGGTTAACCTGATTGGTGCCGGTGTGATCCTGCGTGAGGTTATCGCCGCCGCAGATCTGTTAGAGGAAGACTGGGATATTGGCTCTGAGTTGTTCAGCGTTACCAGCTTCACCGAACTTCGCAAAGAAGGGCTCGACGCCAACCACTGGAACCTGATTAACCCTGAAGGGCCTCAAAAAGTTCCATACGTGACCAAAACCTTTGCAAACGACCCCTACCCGGTTATTGCATCGAGCGACTACATGAAAGCAGTGGCTGACGGTATTCGTGAGTTTATTCCAACCACCTACAAAGTACTTGGCACCGATGGTTTCGGCCGTTCCGATACTCGCGAAAAACTTCGCGACTTTTTTGAAGTAGATCGCCGCTACGTAGTGGTTGCAGCACTGACCGCGCTGGCCGAAGACGGCAAGCTCGACATGAGCGTTGTCACGCAGGCTATTAACAAGTACGGCATCGATCCCAACAAACCGAATCCGGTTACGGTTTAGGGGGCGGCACACATGGCAAATTCAATTGAACTGCGCGTCCCCGACATTGGTGATTTCGATACCGTAGAAGTCATTGAGGTACTGGTTGCCAACGGAGACAAAGTCAGCACCGATCAGTCACTGATTACACTTGAAAGTGACAAGGCCAGTATGGAAATTCCCTCTACACACGAGGGCACCATCACTGAATTCAAAGTACAGGTTGGCGATAAGCTCTCAACCGGTGACCTGATCGCAATACTGCAAACCGAGTCAGCTTCGGGAGAAGCTCAGGTACAGGAGACAACCGCACCGGAAACACCGGCACCGGAAGCAACAAACGACGAGCCGGCAGTACCTGCGGAAAGCGCGTCACTGGTAACCGTTGTGGTACCCGACATTGGTGAATTTGAAGAAATCGAAGTCATCGAAATTCTGGTCAGCGCCGGCGAAACAATAAAACTCGACCAGTCACTGATCACGCTGGAAAGCGATAAAGCGAGTATGGAAATACCGTCGACTGCCGCAGGTACAGTCGATTCTATTCCAGTGAGCGTTGGTGACAAACTATCGAAAGGCGACACCATACTGATCGTGTCAGGTACTGATGCCAGCACCGCAAAGCAGGCGCCGCCTGCTGAGCAACCGGCACCAAAGCAAAGCCGGCAACCGGAACAACGAGACAAAGCAAAAGACAATTCGGCAGCGGCACAGGCAAAAAGACCACAACCCGCTGCTTCACCAACGCAAAAAATCGCCGACGAGTCTTATCGTAAAGCACATGCAAGTCCGGCGGTTAGAAAGTTTGCCAGACAACTCGGTGTCGACTTACTGCTGGTATCCGGTTCCGGTCGAAAGAATCGCATACTGCGGGAAGACGTACAGGAATTTGTAAAGTCGACCATGTCGCGCAGCGGCAGTGCGTACAGCGGTGCAGGCATGGGTGGTGGTGCCGGTATACCCCCTATTCCGGAAGTCGACTTCACTCAGTTTGGTGAAATTGAACGGGTAGAGATGTCACGCATTAACGTGCTGACTGCTGAAAACCTGCATCGTTCATGGCTAAACCTGCCAATGGTAACGCATCATGAAGATGCCGATATCACCGAGCTTGAAGCGTTCAGGCAATCGATTAAAAAAGAAGCTGCCGAGAAAAACATCCGTGTTACCGGGCTGGTATTTCACATCAAAGCACTCGCCGCCACGCTAAAAGAATTTCCTCGATTCAATTCTTCACTGGCACCGGATGGTCAGTCACTTTTTTATAAAAAGTACTTCAATATCGGTATTGCGGTAGATACACCGTCCGGCCTGGTAGTGCCTGTGCTAACTGATGTTGATAAAAAGAACATCTATCAACTGTCTGAAGAAATGACAGACCTCAGTACCCGCGCACGTGACAAGAAGCTTAAGCCCTCTGAAATGCAGGGTGCGTGCATGACGATTTCGAATCTCGGTGGCATAGGCGGTAAAGCATTCACGCCAATAATCAACCCGCCCGAGGTTGCCATTCTTGGAATTACGCGCGCCAAAATGCAACCGGTTTGGGACGGCACCGAGTTCAAGCCCCGGTTAATGTGTCCGCTGGACATTACCTACGATCACCGGGTTATTGATGGTGCTGACGGTGCACGCTTTATGGCGCACTACTGCAAAGTCGTGAGCGATATTCGCAAGATGCTGCTCTATTAACTTCCCTCACCTATTGTCAGGCCCGCATAGCGGCAACCGAAAGTTATCGGGCCGGCAGTGCAAAGTAAAAATTAATGGAGATCCAGGTTGAGCAATCTCACCACGATTGAAGCACCGGATATCGGTGACTTTAAAGACGTTGAAATAATTGAAGTTCTGA
>CAYZVB010000090.1:0-1538 GCA_964481315.1 uncultured Granulosicoccaceae bacterium | reverse complement strand
TTGGCGACACCATTGAAAAAGACCAGTCGTTAATTACGGTAGAAAGCGATAAGGCAAGTATGGAAATTCCTTCACCGGTTGACGGTGAGGTTACCTCCATTGAAGTGAAGCTCGGCGATCGTATTTCCACAGGCTCGGCAATTGCCATGGTACTGACCGAAGACAAATCATCAGCACCTGCCGAACCCGCACCGGCGCAACCTGAAGCTTCTGCCGCAACCACCTCACAACACACAGACACCACTGCCGATCTGGTGGTGATAGGCGCCGGCCCCGGTGGATACACTGCCGCCTTTCGCGCCGCAGACCTCGGTCGTTCTGTGGTGCTTATTGAACGCTACCCCGACCTTGGTGGCGTCTGTCTCAACGTTGGCTGCATACCTTCCAAAGCCTTGTTGCACACCGCTCAGGTCATTAATGAAACCCGCGATATGGCGGAGCACGGCATTACCTTTAGCGCACCGACTATCGACATCGATAAGCTGCGTGGTTTTAAAGCAAAGGTCATTGGCCAGCTAACTAACGGACTGGCCGGACTGGCCAAACAAAGAAACGTCACCGTAGTACAGGGCACTGCCAACTTTGTTTCACTTAACCAGATTCAGGTTGAACAGGATGGTCAGACCAGCGTTATTTCATTTGAGCAGGCGATCATTGCCGCAGGCTCTGAGGTCACCAGAATTCCGGGGCTGCCATATGATGATCCGCGGCTGATTGACTCGACCGGCGCGCTGCAGCTTGCCGATATCCCGGAACGACTACTGGTGATCGGCGGCGGCATTATCGGCCTTGAAATGAGCTGCGTGTACCAGGCGCTGGGTTCAAAAGTAACTGTGGTAGAACTTTCAGAAACGCTTATTCCGGGCTGTGATCAGGATCTGGTCAGACCGTTTGAAAAACGCGTTAAAAAACTATTCGAAAATATTTATACCGGCGCCAAAGTGGTTCGCGTCGAGCCGCGCAATGAAGGTCTTGAAGTCTGGTTTGAAGGCGGCAAAGCCCCCGGGTCAGATGTATTCGATAAAGTGCTGCTCGCTGTTGGCAGAAGCCCCAACGGCAGTAAGCTCGGTGTCGAGAAGGCCGGGGTTGCTGTCACCGACAGAGGTTTTATTGAAGTCGATAAACAACAGCGCACCAATGTTTCGCATATCTTTGCCATCGGTGATGTTGTCGGTCAGCCGATGCTGGCACACAAAGCCACCCACGAAGGCAAAGTCGCCGCCGAAGCCAGTTGCGGTATGAAATCATTTTTCGACGCGAAAACAATCCCCTCTGTGGCCTATACAGACCCGGAGATTGCATGGATGGGCCTGACCGAAACCGAAGCAAAAGCGCAAAATATCAAGTTCGAAAAGGGCGTGTTTCCATGGGCCGCCAGTGGCAGATCGATCAGTATTGCCAGAATTGAAGGCTTTACCAAGGTACTGGTTGACCCCGACACCAAACAACTGCTCGGTGCCGGTATGGTCGGTGTAAATGCCGGTGAGCTTATCGCAGAGGCTGTACTCGCACTTGAGATGGGGGCCGATGTTGAAGAC
>CAYZVB010000089.1:0-16524 GCA_964481315.1 uncultured Granulosicoccaceae bacterium | reverse complement strand
CCGGATCGTTAACATCGGGTGAGATCGACGCCGTACGATTGGTAGGCCCCAGAACCCCGGCCACATAACGCGGTTTGTCGACTGTCGAAAATTCGTCAGCGGCCGCCCGGGCCAACTTTGCTGACTCACGATTAATACGCGGCACCAAATCTTCCATCTGGTAGTCGGCCATCGCAATGCGGGTCGCATTGAAGGTATTGGTTTCGATGATGTCAGATCCGGCAGCCAGATATTCTCGATGAATTTCCCTGATGACCTGTGGTTGCGTCAGCGACAGAAGGTCGTTGTTTCCTCTTAAATCACCCGGGTGATCCTGGAATTCCTCACCGCGATAGTCAATTTCTTCCAGCTCATGCTGCTGAATCATCGTTCCCATGGCGCCATCGAGCAATAAAACCCGTTGCTGCATCAGAGACTTTAATTCTTTGATTTTACTCACTTTCTTTTCCTTCGCCCACACTGTTTAGTCGGGAACTATGATCAATACGGATAAAGAATAGCAAGAAATATACATATAAAGATATCTTTATGTCTTTAATTTTTGGATTTTTGCCTAACAGATCCCTCGTATAACCATATGAGCACAGTCGTCGGCTACACACGACATGTAGCCGGCAGAGTGCAGACAGCAGGTGAAATTTCCCGGTGACGTGGCCGAAGCCTTTTATTCGACGGCGGCAACTGCGCCGTGACAGACAGATCGACCCGCCAATGACGGCAGCTGTCGGCTGGCCAGTGGACTTTCAAGACCGGCAATTGCGTGATTGCGGTCTCCACTTGGCGGGCGGCCAAACGTATCGCGGTAGCACTTACTGAAATGGGGAGCTGAGACAAACCCGCAGGCTCTGGCAACATCGATCACCGGCTTACTGGTTTGATGCAACAACTGGCGCGCACGCTCAAGTCTTAGCTCCAGATAAAACCGTGACGGCACACACTACAGATGTTTTTGAAAAAGGCGCTCCAGCTGCCGTCTCGATAAACCCGAATACAGTGACAACTCGCCGAGTGTCATAGGCTCTTCGATATTCGCTTCCATTAATGTTACGACCTCGGCCAGTTTGGGCTGGCTGTTACCGATACGCCTGGTGAGCAGAGCCCGCTGCCCATCATGCTTTTCGCGAATACGGTCACAGACCAAATGTTCTGCAATCGCAGATGCCAGTTCAGAGCCATGTGCGTTACCGATTTCGTGCAAAAACATGTCGAGCGCTGCCGATCCACCGGCACAGGTATAACGTCGATTTTCAACTTCGAACAGTTTCGCGGTAACAATAAGTTCCGGAAACTGATCACGCAGACTGGCTATGTTTTCCCAGTGTATGGTGCACCGGCATCCTGCCAGTAGCCCGGCCCTTGCCAGCAGGTGCGTGCCGGTACCTACGGCACCGACAACCATTTTTTGCTGTGCCATTATCTGCAGCCAGCGAATATGTTCTATTTGCGTGTGGTATTGCACTTCGCTTCCTGCACAGACAAACACAGCGTCAAACCTTCTGCTGTCTGTCAGCGAAACATCCGGGATAATTGGAACACCACCAGCAGAGGTTACCGCGTCGTTGCCATGGCCGATGGTTTGCCACCGGTAAAGTGGTGTTGGCGATAAGCGATTGGCCATTACCAACGGTTCAATGCATGATGTGTAGGCCAGCATTGAAAACCCGGGTACCAGCAGGAACCCGATGTTCACCACGCCTGATTCGTTTGTTGCCTTGATCATTACGTACCCTGAATGCCGCTTACGAGTCGTGCCGGAACTCCCCGCATTGACAGCGTATGCTGTTGTTGCAGATAACGATACTAAATAACATCAGAGCATCGGGCTGCTGCCGTTTTTGCACTGCGCCTGTGCAAATTTATTAGCGCGACAGACTTCAACACCATCGCAAAATACAGGGTAAACGGCTACTGACCGGCACGCAGTCGGGTGTTCTTTCGTCGGGTATGAATTATATCGGCACAAAACAACAGCAGGCCCGCCCAGATAATCAGAAACGCAATGAGCTTCTCGCGACTTAACGGTTCGTGAAGTATGTAAATCGCCACAACAAACTGCAGGCTCGGTACCAGGTACTGCATAAGTGCGGCGGTACTTAGTCTGAGCAACGACAGCGCTTTGAGGTAAAGCAGAAGCGGAATGGTGGTGATTGGGCCGGCACAGATCAGCAATAAATCCGCTTTAGCGCTGCCATGCAGGAAAGACAGATGACCACCACTGTGCAGATAGAACAGATAAGCCAGTGCAAACGGTGCCATTAACATGGTTTCTACCGTTAAGCCGCCGATAGCATCAAGACGATAACGCTTGTGAATTAACCCGTATCCTCCAAAGGCAAGTGCAAGGCTCAATGCAACCCATGGAAACTCACCGATGCTGAGTATCATATACAACACCGCGATACAGGCGAGCAGAATAGCGACGATCTGCAACCTGCTGAGCCCTTCGTTAAGCACCACCACCGCAAGCAGCACGCTCACAAGCGGATTAATAAAGTAACCGAGACTCCCTTCCAGCGCCATGGCGTTTCCTACCGCCCAGATATAGATCAGCCAGTTAACACTGAGTAGAAGTGCACTGATAAAACATCGCCACAGGTTTTGTCGGTTGTTCAGAATATGTCGCCACGGATAACCACCGGTCAGCACGCCAAAAATCAGCAGTAAGAGCAGTGACCACAGGATACGATGCGCAAGGATTTCTGCAGCGCTAACATCACGCAGCCAGTAAAAGTAGACGGGAAACACACCCCACAATGTATAGCTTGTTGCAGCCATCCAGAAGCCTGCAGAGGTGTCACGGGTAGATGGTGTATTAATAACAGATCCTGATTATTCTCCCACACAGTGCAGGATCGGTTGAAATACAGATATTCTATGCGTTAGCTGCAGCTAAGATTTTACCAACAGTTTTTCGAGACAATCCCGCGTCTTCCCTTCAAGCACTGCCGGCCGCCGTGTTTTATGATCGACCTGCACATGAGTGTATTGACCTCTGGCACACGCGACTTCGGTATCATTGGTAAACAGAGCGATATCATAGGTTACAGAAGTGCTGCCTAGCCGGGTGACTCTGATACCGGCGTGTACGGTGTCGGGGAATCTGATTTCGGCAAAGTACTGCGCACCGGTTTCCACGACCAGAAATACTTTTTCCGACTGCCCCATTTGAAGGATGCCTTCCTCGAGGTACCAGCCGTTGATCGCGGTATCGAAGTAGGCAAGGTACACCACGTTATTAACGTGGCCGTAGATATCCACGTCACCCCAGCGCGTGGCAAGCGTTCGAAACAGTGAGTAGTCCGACCGATGGCTGGCGGACAGCCTTGTCATAAAGCAGGCTGCATTAGCTTTGCAACCTTGAGCTGGCTGGCAGGATAATTTAGCAGCATGTGTTTAACGCAGTACACCGATGAGCTACGGCGAATCACTGATGATAGTTAGAGTGACACCACCGGGTGTTGGCTCCGGCCCTGGTTCACCGCCGCCGTCACCACCACCACCGCCACCTCCGGCAAGTGCACCGAGCAACAGCAACGCACCCAACCCGACCAGCAGTCCAGACCCGGAAAACCCTGAGCCACCACCGGTCTGCGGTGTCGGTTCAGGTGCCTGCGTCACTACCGGAGCTGCAGTCTCAGGTGCAGCGCGGGGTTTTTCAAGCGGCAATACGATGGGGGCATAGGAAAAGCCGCGGCTGGTTACGTTGCCGGCGGAGTCTACCGCTTCGATATAGTACTGCAGGCCGGGGTATTCACTGTCACTGGTCTCGATGGCGATCATGTATTCGCCAAGCGAGTCGAGCAGTGGTCGCATTGGAATTTGTTCAAAATTGGCCACAGCGCTTTGACGATAGTACAGCGTCACGTCGACTACCTCGACATCATCGTAAACGCGGGCCAGGAAGGTCTGTAGTTCACCGGCAACCCCGGGAGTATCGGCCTGACGATGTATGATGACGGGGTTTTCGGAATCTTCGAACTGCGCCATCGCCACCCCGGAAACGATTTGAATGACGGCCAGCCACAGCGCCACGGCCACTGCGACTGCGCGACGCAGGCGTCTGACGAAGTTTGTTGTTGTCATGGTTTGCACCCGCACGGAATGTTGATACCGTCAGTGTGCACTATTTGCCGTTGTGAAAAAACAGTTGCACCGGACTGTAACAAGTCGCAGCAGGTGAATTTCTTCTACAGCAGCGTTTTGAGGTCGAAATCGACGTCTTCAGCCTGGGCAGCGGTGGGTGAAACGCCGGCGCCGAGCAGCTTTCTCGCCAGCATATGGTCGCGCGAGGCATTCACCGAATCGACGGCAAGGAGTTTGTCGCCGTGAAAATGAAACACCGAGAAACTGCCATCGACTGGCACACCGCGGGTAATGCGGGCATCGGCGTCGAAAGACAGCCCGGCCATTTGCAGACTGTGATCGGCCTGATCAGACCAGAACCACGGCACTGCCGCATACGCACTGTGCGGCGGTTGATTGTTTTCGGCGGCGGCTATCGCACTGGCAATTGTGCGGGCCTGATCGGTCGCATTTTGCACCGATTCAAGTCTCACGCGGCGACCACCGGCAAACTCATTGGGGTGGCTGGCGCAATCCCCTGCCGCGTAAATTGAAGGATTTGAGGTGCGACAGTATTCATCGACTGACACACCGTTATCGAGCTCAAGGCCGGCCGCAGCGGCAAGCGTTGTGTGCGGTTCGACCCCGATGCCAATGAGCACCATATCGGCGGAGAGATTTTCGCCGCTGGCTCTGACCACACCACTAACACTGCCGTCGGTCGAGGCGGTAATTTCACGCACGCTTTCATTCAAGTGAATAGTGATGCCGGCAGCGCGGTGCGTGGATTCAAACCAGTGTGAAATTTCAGGTGCGACCGCCCTGCCCATCACGCGATCGGCTGTGTCGAATACGGTAACAGTAATACCCTGTGCATTCAGCGCTGCAGCCACTTCAAGGCCAATAAAGCCAGCCCCGATTATCGCAATACTTTTAACACCGGACAGCTGTTGTTTTATCTGACGTGCGTCAGTCAGGTCGCGCAATTCGTGCACGCCTTTTGAATCGCGACCAGTGATTGGCAGTTGCCGTGACACTGCACCGGTGGCAAGTACCAGATAGCGATAGTCCAGTTGTTCACCTGAGGCCGCGGTAACGGACTTAGCCTCCGCATCGACCGAGGTGATTTCGCAGTCGAGACGCAAATCGATATCACGCGACGGGTAAAAAGACTGCGGACGCATCAGCAGCTTTTCGTCATCGGTTTTACCGACAATATAGGCCTTTGATAACGGTGGTCGATGATACGGCAGCCCGGACTCATCGCTACAGACCACAACAGGCCCGGCGTACTTCTCTTTACGCAGCGCCAGGCACAGCTGCACCGCTACCTGTCCACCGCCGACAATAACAACCGGGGCGGTCATTCAGTTTTGTTCAGCAGGCAGGTTAACAACAATGCCATCGAGCTCGTCGGTCATTGTTACCTGACAGCTCAAACGGCTTGAGTCACGCCTTTCTTCAGCGGCGAAACCGAGCATTTCATCTTCGTCGCTTTCCATGGCAGGAATTTTTTGCGCCAGTTCGTCTTCGAGGAAGCAATGGCAGGTGGCACACATACACGAACCGCCGCACTCGGCTTCGATGCCGTCGATGTTATTGGCGATTGCATTTTCCATAATACTGACACCTGACTTTGCCTCGACTTCGTGGCGGGTTCCGTCAGATTCAACAAACACTATTTTTGGCATAAACAATTCCCGAACAATTCAGATTTCAACGAATGATAAGACACTGCCCCGCCAAAGTGTATAGCTACCTGCCACCACAGCGACGCCTGCCGGGCACAGGAGCGTCAGCGCCCTTGATGTGGCTACGGGGAATCGCCTTCCACCAGCAATAGCGGCGAGTGCATGCCTTCGCTGCCGACCAGTAATGTATTGTCGTCCAGCCCAAATGCAACCGATTCACTCTGCGCCAGGCGGTGCGAGGTAATGACCGCCGGCTTCTGCATAAAAGCCTGCGGCCAGCTCTGCTCCGGAGCCCGACGATACAGGTATGCGTGCCGGTAGTTGGCCACCACCGCAAGAGTCTCGGCCGCATTGATATCCATAGAAGTCGGGCCAAGCAGGAAACGCCCTGCAAGCACCTGCTCGATGAAACGATCATCTTCAGTGAACGGCAGCGGTTGCATTTGCCCGACCACTTTGGCTATTGGCCGTGAACTGGTGTTTGCGTTTACCGCCGTCCCGCTGCCTGTTCGGGCAAGATCGAGTGGCAGCGCATATAGTGTCGGGGATACCGCATTTTTCGAAACAAGATAAATTGCCCGCTCAGCAACAGATACCGCTACCGATTCAATATTCTGCGGGCCGTCTTCGTAAGTAAAATCTATTCTGCGATGCAGCCGAATATTGCGGTCACCTTGAAGGTCGGGCTCTTCTATGATGTATATGCTGTGGGTTTCACGCCTGCGCAGATTATCGCCGGTGTCGGCAATCAGCAGCCAGCGTTTACCACCGTCCTCAAACGCTGCCAGTGCTTCCCAGTCATAGTTTGAAAACGGCAGACGGACCTTACCGAGTGACACACCAGCGCGATTCAACGCAAACAATTCAGGCCGGTTACCGCTGTCATTAATTGCCCAGTACAAATCACCATCGTGCCGTGACACTGCGAGTCCACTGAGCTCACCAAGCCGTGGCGCTTGCAGCCGACCGCTTAGCTGTGTGCTTACTTCCCCACTAAACAACTGCGGCGCGCCCTGCACTGAGCCCGCCGACACCGGTACGGTTGAATGCTGTTGAAAGTTAATCAGCCAATGGCGCTGCGTGCTATCAATGTAGTGACGTGAGCAGCCGTTCAGATTAAACAACACGCACGCAACAACCGCCAGCGCCAGACCACCCAGACGGCCGATTGCACTTTTATTCATGCAGAGTCAGCTAAGCGAAAGGTAAACCACCCGGGGCTAACCGGCTTTTTTACTGTCGTTGTCTTCCGCGCCACCGTCGTGATTCTGGTGATGATCCGGTGACTGATCATTGACCGACGTCGTACTGTTCTTTGCGGGTTCAGGCATAGGGACGACCGCAGGGTCGGTAATGATCTGCTGCGCCAGATCTCTGGCCGCCACTGCAGCCGGAACTGAAACGCGCATTGGTGAATCAGGCGCACGGCGCTCTTCCAGGCGTTCGATGGTTCCGTCAGTATTAATCTGCACAATATCACCGCTTCGCAACTGAGCGGTTGCATCCGCCACGCCCACCACTGCCGGCAGATCATATTCACGCGCGATAATCGCCGCGTGTGACAACCATCCGCCTACCTCGGTAATGATCCCTTTGGCCAGCGGAAATAACGGATACCACGAAGGCTCAGTCATGCGGGCTACGAGGATCTCACCCTCGCGGAACTTATCGAGTTCGCCCTCATCCCTGATCACGTGTACCACACCACTAACCACTTCCTGACCGGCAATACGTGTACCGGACAACTGGGCTGTGCGGTCGATGTTTTTATCAGATTCCTTAGCCATCGGATCAAACTCCTCGAGGTCGGCAATAGTCAATTGTATGGGTGGTGTGAAGTTTTTAAACATTGACGACTGCTGTCGACGTATTGCAGCGAGTTGTCGCGCAATAGGCAGATAGTGTTCATCTTTAAGGTTGGCAACTTCATCCAGGGTTAAATAGAAAACAGCTGAATCAAGCTGACACTTGCGGTCGAGCGCAAGCAACGCACGGCGGATCAGATAAAACTCACGCAGGCACTGATGCTTTGCCGCTTCTTTCAATGCCTGAAAACGGCGTACCCGGTTGACCACTATTTCAAGCATGCGATTATTCAACACCACAGGCTCTACGTGTGAGGTAAATTTTCCGTTAAGTGCTTCGACCTGCTGAGCCACCAGTGAAGCGTCTTCACAGTATCGCGGGTTTGCAAGTTCGTAGTCTGTTGGCGACCGGTGGCCGTAAAAGTCGTTAAATGCATCAAGACTTGAAGGGTCTGTCACCGACTTTGCAAGCATATTCATTGCTATGCTCACCACATTTTCAGGCAGCTTGCCAAGTACCAGATTAGGATCGACACCGCTGCTCTTTAATTTGCTGTTTGCGGTATTCCAGTAAAACTGGTTACAGATATTGATTACCTCGGCTTCAACATAGGTCTCGGTAACAAATCTGTTGGTGAAGCGTTCAATTTCGCTGACCAGCATATCAATCGGCATGCGGTCAAAATCGATCGCTGTCAGGGTATCCATACGGCGCGTAAAGCGAGGCAGAAACTCCTGTTCAAACTGATCGGCAATCTGATCGGCGTTTCGCGACAGCTTAAACGAGGCGAGTGCCCCCGGACCGGTTTTGATTCGCTTTTGCTCTTCCGCTTTGTTGACATACAACCAGCCAAGAAACACATTGACATATTGTTGTGAGTCGTGCGAGACGTCGTATGGAATTCCCAGCCGCTGACATGCCAGATGTGTGCTGCCTTCACAGGCCCAGAGCTTCTCCATCATCGATGCACTGAGTGGAGTCGGACGTGGCAGCAATTCAGATAATTCATTTTGCTTTAACACAACATCGTCAGCAGCACCCGGACGAATACCGGTAAGCAGCTCCCGACGCTGAGACTCAATTACTCCGCGCAGGTTGCCACGCTGAACAACTGAACGTGTGATATCACGGGTTTGAAGAATATAAAATTTGCCACCACTGTAGGCCCACTCAATATCCTGAGCTGTACCGTACTTGTTTTCGATGCTAATGACCGTTTTCAAAAGCTCTGTCAGATCAATTGGCGGCTCACTGTCACACTGGAAAGACCGACGCCCTACCGAGTAAGACTCTGGCGAGACTGTACCACCAACCAGCGCTTCACCAAGACCTTCAACCATTTCCACCAGAATTTTACCGGCGGAATCGGGATGCTCGGTAAACACAACACCGGCGTACTCAGCGTTAACCATGGATTGCACCAGCGCACCTCCACCGGAGGAAAGTTGCTCTCCATCGGCAATCTGCTTTTGTGCATAGGCGCTTTGCACACCACTGTTTAGAGACGTTGATACTTTCGATAATGCATCGACAAGTGTATTTCTGTCGACGTTTAACACTGAATCGTAAACACCTGCGAAGCTCGCATTATCTGTGTCTTCTGCGACGCCTGAACTTCTTACCGCAACCTTCGCCCCGTCAATAAGTTTCCACGCCGCTGTCAGGTTCTTGTGATACGAGTTGTCAGTGTTTTGTCCGACGGCTGCGTCTGCACCGGCATGCTGAGCAGAAATTAGACTCAGGGGTACCACAAAACCACCTGGTACGTTGTAACCGTCTTCAATCAGCTCACCCAGGCGCGCCGCTTTCATGCCGCAACGATCAAGATGGAGGTGAGCCTGCGATAGTGGTATTACCGCGTTGCTGTCAGCGTGAGCATTGTTATCACGCTCTTTGGACCAGCCGTACCTGCGATCGAGCAGTGTGACCAACCCCATCTGCGCCAGCACAACTACCATGCTAACCACCAGATAGACATTAACCGCCATACTCAGTGGTATAACAAGCAGGCCAATCACTGCTGCACCCAGCGCGATCAGGCCAACCTTGATTTTGGTCATTGGGCGATTGGACAAATAGGCCAGCACAACCACCAGTGCGGCGATAACACCTGCCATGGTGTATGAACTATCAACGTCACCGGCGGACTCGAGCCACCACAGCGGATAATTCCAGTTTGCCGACTGATCGTTAACGACACCAAACAAAAATAACAGCAAGCCAAGATTAAGCAGTGAAACAATCAGCGTAAGTACCGGCTTGATGTTTTGAGACTTGTACAGTTGCTGTACCGCACGCCCTCTCTTAACCTGATCTTCGGCAAAGCGCGACTTGATTCCCGCCACCGACTGACCCAAACGCTTTTGCACCAGGCGGTCGCGTTCTGTTTTAATAAACAACGGCAGCAGCGGTAATCGCACCGCAACCACCAGCGCACATAGCACCAGAAATACGTTGCCGGTATTTTCGACCAGCATTGATATAAGACCACCAACTTTCAGCTTGGCAAGTCCAATAAGCGATGCCTGGTTGCGACTATTCCAGTCAGCAACGTATTGTTTGCCACTACCGGCTGCCGGTGCAATAAATTCATGCGGCACGGTATAACGCCCGGCAAAATCGATCCCTGCGCGAGTCAGCTTTAAGCCGAGAATTTGCGAATAAAAGCAAGAGCGACGGTCATAACAAACACCAATAACCGGTTTTCGAGGTAACTCTGCTATTTTTCGCGTAAGAGATTCAGTCGGCTCTGCCCGTACTGTCAGGTTGATGGCACCAGGCAGGTGTCCACCCTGAAAATCAGCCGGGTAACGAACATCGATAAACTGTGCGTCCTGATCCTGCAGCAGTTTGTACACATCAGTGGTTTCCAGCAGACGATCTCTGTTTTCGTATGGCGGAATTTCTCTGAGGGATTTCTTGTCGCCATTCTGTACATCAAGTGTGCGGCCTTCTGACATCCACTTTTCATAACCCCCGACCATAAAGCGGGTTTCGATGCCGCGCTCGGCAAGTTCGGAAGTTAGCTCCGAGCTGCGGTTTCCGGAATAGCAGAGCAATATTACGTTTTTCTTGCCGCGAAGCAGATCCGGGTTCTGTAACAGATCCGGATAGCGAAGGTGAGTTGCACCGGGTATTCTTCCGGATTCTACTTCTTCATCTTCGCGCACATCGATAAGCGTGATGTCAGTCAGTTCGCCACCGTTCTCTGCGGCAAGTAGTGACAGCTCCGAGGTTTCTATACCGCGCGGGTGGGAAATCTGATCGCTAAACGATAGCGTTCTTAACGAAACTCCACCGAGTTCCTGGCCATTTTCTATCGCCTTTCGGTGCAGGTTTACACTTAACTGCTGGGTTCGCAAATCTGCCTGGCGCGTATACTGCCAGATATTAAGACAGGCGGAGATCGCCAGCACTCCCAGTACCCCGAGCACTACACCCCGACTGCTGCCCTGCCCGCGTGATGCCGCAGACTTTTTGGACTTTTTGCCTGAAACAAACATACCGCCAACCAATACACTAACCATCCCGAGCACCTGCGCGAGACTGGCCGTGAGATTGATCACGAGATCTGGTGAGGGTATCGCGTACGCATTAGTGCTTAGCACTAACAACGCCCCTGCTATTAGGAAAATAGTTAAGTACCGCATTATCGAATTACCGGCTTCGCTCCGACACATGCATCCATTACGCTGCCTTCCTTGGTGCATTAGTGGCGGTTTGTTTTTGCTTCAGGCTTTTTTCAACCCATTCCTGAAGCTTCTGTTCGAACAACTCTGGTTCGAACGGCTTAGCGAGGTAGTCATCCATACCTGCCTCGAAACACTTTTCGGCATCGCCGGACATGGCGTTTGCGGTCAGTGCAATAATTGGGATTTTTGCGATATGTGAATTCTGGTTGCTGCGAATTCTGCGAGTCGCCTCGTAACCATCCATCTCAGGCATCTGACAATCCATCAGAATAAGATCGAAGGTATTTTCCTGCAGTGTGTCCAGCGCGACTTTCCCGTTTTCAGCAGTAGTAACCTGAAAGCCCAGACTCTCAAGCATTCCCATTGCCACCATCTGATTGATTTCGTTGTCCTCAACCACTAGCACAGAGCCAACTGATGCACCTTGCTTAGCCGTCTCTTCTACAACCGCATCGCGGCTTACAGCAGTTTCACCGGAAATAAGATCAGCCAGTGTGTTATGCAGCGATTCCAGCTTAACCGGCTTTGTCAGATGCACACTCACCCGCTCATTGGCATTGGCCAGCAGTGAGTGCGACTTGCTGTTCATGTATACGAGGGACATCAATTTAAGTTGATCAAATCGGCTATTGTTACTCAGCACCTCAACGAACTTTTCGCCGTGCATGTCCTCAAGCGTAGTACCAATCAGTACAGCGCTGAACGTGTTTTGCTCGATGCCTACCAATCCTTTTGCACCCGACGAACACGACATTACTTCGCAACCGAGCAGGGTCAGGCAGGTAGAAAGAGATTCACGCGCGGTATCGTTGCCTTCGAGCAACAGGATCTTGTTGCCAACCAGACGGTTATAGACTTTTGCAGGTACCGACTCAGTACATGCGGCAAACGGCAACTTGAACCAGAATGTACTGCCCTGACCTGCCACCGAACGGACACCGATCTCGCCACCAAGCCCTTCAACCAACTGCTTCGAGATAGACAGACCGAGCCCTGTGCCACCAAACTTGCGTGTAGTAGATCCGTCTGCCTGAGCAAACGAATCGAAAATAGTGTGCAGCGATTCCTCGGGAATACCGACACCGCTGTCCTGTACTTCAAAAATCACAGTCCGGCTTTGCTCTGACTCGAGCCGAGTACGAACGACGATTTCTCCGCTTGAAGTAAACTTAATCGCGTTTCCAATTAAATTGGTCAATACCTGACGGGCGCGGGTGGGATCACCGTTAACCATCACCGGAATAGTAAAATCAAGATCGGTGACCAGCTCTATATCTTTGCTGTGAGCCTGGGTAGCCAGCGCACCACAGGTATCTTCTACCAGAGACAGCAAGCTGAAATTAATCTGCTCAAACTCCATGCGACCGGCTTCTATCTTTGAAAAGTCCAGAATGTCGTTGATCAGATTCAGCAGGTTTTTACCCGAAGACACGGCAGTGTCAACACAGTCTTTTTGTGAGCTGTCGAGGCGTGTTTTGCTTAACAGATTCAACATACCCAGCACACCATTCATTGGTGTTCTGAGTTCGTGACTCATGTTAGCCAGAAATTCCGATTTAGAACGCGAAGCCATTTCGAGCTCTTTTTCCCGTGCCACCCGTAATTCCATCAGGTTGCCCAGCTCGTTTACAGTATCTCCCAATTCGTTAAGCTCTCTGGCGGCAGTTACATTAACCGGCTCACCGTTACGGCCGGACTGAAGATCAACCAGCTTGGTATGTATGGAGCGAATCGGAGAAACCACCAGCTTAAGAACTAATCCCATCACCAGCAGAGCGATAATCGTGAATGCAGAAATGGTGTACATCCAGATTTTCTGAACATGTGCCTTGACGGTAGCACGCTGACTACTTGCATCCCACACAATTGCGATGGTGCCGAATGACTCACCTTCGAACACCACATCCTGAGAGAAAGGAATTTTCAGTTCCGGTGAAAGCGCCTCTTCACTCTTCCAGGCAGCAAGCACTTCATCGAACTCATTTACAATAGAAAGTGCATGAATGTTTTTGTCCAGTTCAACGGACTGCGCTACGATCGTTTCAAGTACGGGCTGATCTTCACTGAGTACCGCGTCGAGTGATGTGGCAAAAAGCATGTTGAAGGTTTTCTGGCTAAATTGCTGAAAACTGTCTTCAAGCGTACGGGTTTGTACATTACGCATGTACTCACCCGTGATAAACGCGACCGTTGCAAAAGTTACAGTCAGGCTGATTAGAAGCAGCTTCTGCAACGAATATTTGCTTGCCTGTTTAAGCAACATATTAATCCCCCGACCAGTCAAAGTTGCCGCGCACTTATGCTGTGCGTCGGCAGCTCTCCTTAATCAGCAATCCGTATATTTATAGTTTTAAATTGGATGCTGATACCTGTAACTACCGCCTACTCGGCGGCACTGATATCTGCCATCTCCGTTGTTGCGACCGGCTTTTCCTGCGCTGCAGCCTTGGTTGACTGCTCTGCGATCAATCTCTTGGCTTTGATGTTCTTTTCCTTATTCAGTTCAAAGAAACGCTCATTGTCGCCAATTGCAGATCTAATCACGTTAAAGTCTTCATCGGTGCCTTCGAGGAATCCGTCTATCTTCAAACGCTGCAGTGATTTTTCATCAGTGATTTCAAACAGACACGTCTGTAGTGCCTCGTATATTTCAGGGTCGAGACCTGACCGTGCAATCCAGGGCTTGGTGACGTTCGGGAAGCGCGCAAGCTCCCGGATTTTCTCGCCCTGAGAGAGCAGTTTGCGGAAAGTCGACTCATTTAACGCACCGGCTGTGAAGTCTCCCGCACCAACCCGTGTTCCGACAATGTCATGTCGGCCCAGATACTCATAGTGACTGAGGTCTGACGCTCCGATACCGTTATCCGCCAGGTACTGTTGCGAAAGAAATCGCCCGATAGTCGATTGCTGATCACCAAACGCAAAGGTATGCCCCTTCAGCTCGGAGACTGACTTCATCTTGTTGTCTTCTGCCGTAGCAATGATGCCGTAGAACACCTTGCGACTGGCCAGACTCTCAACAGCCAGAATGCTTAGCTCCGGGTTGCTTCTTTTCGCTTCCACGTAAGAGGCCGGCCCGAATCGCGAAAAATCCACTTTACCAGCAGTCAGATGCTCAATCCCCTGCTGATAATTCTTCGCAAGCTGCATACGGATATTCACCTCAATGCCGAGCTTCTCGGTCATTGCGGTTTCCAAATGCTTAACAATAGGGCGAAACTTTCTCACCATCGCCGATGGCTTGTTAGAAGTATACAAACCCAGGCTCAGTGTTACGCTGTTCTCCGAACGTACTTCAGCACTGGACACCGAGCTGAAAAGAAGTGCTCCGGATATTGCCAATGCTGCCAGGGGCAGTGTAGCGACTCTTCTAAAACTGGTGCTTTTCACAATATCTCCATACCGACATTTATTGCCGACTGTAATTACTTGTTGTTCAATCAATACCTGTCACGTCTGTGTCGGCAATCTGACGGAACTTTTAAGCCAGTGTTCATGATTGCGGTTTTTTTAGTGTGACGGTCATAAATTCATGAATTTTCGCCAGCCCTGAATCAAGCTGCGTGGCTTTTTGTCGTCACAAGACTATCGATACGTGGTTTCGGGACCCGACAGCACCTATCCGTAAATATCCGATATCACTCCGTTTTTTCATCGGTTTAAAACATTGTCAAAAATAGAAAAAATGACAACTCGAATCGCGACTGCGCTTTCGCTGCTTTGCATCGGGGTGGTTTGGTTTGTTCCTGACCTCCCGTCTGGTGTGAAGTGGTGCATGCTCGCTGTGATCGCAGTGGCGACTTTGCACTCTTTATATAAGGCCGAAGTCAGCCGCAATGCACGCGCCGGGATCGACGCAAAGCACGAGTCCGAAATTCTGGCGCTGAAAAACCAAAACGAAGACACGCTTGCCATCAAGGAACGATTTCTGGCCAATATGAGCCACGAGATACGCACACCGATGAATGGCGTATTCGGCATGACAGACCTGTTGGCTCAAACTGATCTGAACGACAGGCAACAGCGCTACGTCAACACGATAAAGCACTCACTCGAATCCCTGTTAAACATTACCAATGACATTCTTGATTTCTCAAAAATACAGGAAGGTGACCTGCGGCTGGAAAATTCACATTTTCCACTGGCGGCGATGGTTGAAGATATCTGTGAAATACACGCCGAGGCAGCCCAGAAGAAAGGGCTTGAAATAATTTGTGATGTAACGCAAATCGGCTCCACAATGGTGGACGCAGATCAGGCGCGACTACGGCAGGTACTGAACAACCTGATCAGCAATGCAGTCAAGTTTACCGACCATGGTGAAGTTTCAGTGACCGTTAAACCGGCAGGCCATGACCGATTCAGTTTTGCTATATCTGACACCGGCATAGGTATTTCACCCGTACAACAGGACAACATTTTTAAAGAGTTTTATCAAACCGATAACTCATCAACGAGGCGCTTTGGCGGCACCGGCCTCGGACTTACCATCTCGAACAAGCTCGTTTCACTGTTAGGCGGTGACCTTACACTGACAAGCGAACCCGGCAACGGATCGTGTTTCTCTTTTGAATGCAGCCTTGAACACGCCGAAAACAAATCACCGAAATTGGTCGATACCCTTCAAGGGATGCGGGTTCTGGTTGTTGATGACAACCTGACCAACAGTGAAATTCTGCTGCATCAACTCGCAATGTGGGGTATTGATGTTACTACTGCAGAATCGGGCCCGCGGGCGCTCGATATTTTGAACAGCAACACCGAAAACAACGATAGATTCCATGTTGCTATTCTGGACTTCCACATGCCCGGCATGGATGGCTTCGAGCTGGCACGTCACATTCAGAGCCACCCAGTTTACTCGTCATTGAAAATGATGATGCTGACGTCGTCCCTTACCAATATGGACAATGAGGAGCTTAAAGGATTGGGGATCTGCCACGCGCTCACTAAACCGGCCCGTCAGGCGGCCCTGTATCATGCCATTGTGGCAATGACTGAGCAGACCGATTTACCCCGTAGCATAACTTCTCGCAGCACAGAATTGCTACCGGAAACCACAGCGCCAGTAGCCGAAACAAATTCAAAACCACAGGTTTTGCTCACAGAAGACAATCCGATCAACCAGGAAGTTGCCAGCAGCATGCTGGAGAACATCGGTTGCGAGGTAGAAATTGCAGAGAACGGTGCGGATGCAGTGCAGGCACTGGAGGAACGTGAGTTCGATCTCATCCTGATGGATTGTCAGATGCCGGTGATGGACGGCTATGAAG
>CAYZVB010000088.1:5623-16831 GCA_964481315.1 uncultured Granulosicoccaceae bacterium | reverse complement strand
TCCGATTGTGCGCAAACACCGGATTTCGTTTACATCTGATAGAACCGCTGGGCTTCAGCCTTAAGGAAAAACAGCTTAGGCGCGCCGGCCTTGACTACAGCGACCTGACAACAGTGCAGCGCTGGCAGAGTTTTGACGAATATCTCGCCACTACCGACCAGCCGGTGTATGGGTATACCACCAAAGGCACCCAGCGCTACGACACGGTGCACTACCAACCTGGCGACAGCCTGCTGTTCGGGCCCGAAACCCGCGGCCTGCCCGATGAGGTATTAAATTCCATGCCACAGCAACGCAAAGTGCGCCTGCCCATGCAGAGTGAAAGTCGCAGTCTTAATCTGTCAAATGTGGTCGCCATTGCGGTCTACGAAGCATGGCGTCAGAACGATTTTAGCTAGGAGCCCTTAGTCGACTTCGGCTTTGCTTTGCCGCTGTAACAGCGCAGTCACCGCTGCATGTGCCGGGCGGTCATGTTCCAGCACACCGTATAACTGTTCGACAATCGGTAACTCAACATGGTGTGCCACACCAAGCGCGTGTGCTGCACGCGTCGCCGCTATCCCTTCTACAGACTGACCGACCTTTTGCTGCGCTTCCGACACCGATAGTCCTTCGGCAATGGCCAGGCCAAAGCGCCTGTTGCGCGAAAGGTTATCAGTACAGGTAAGAATCAAATCCCCCATACCCGACAGCCCCATCAGCGTGTCTTTGCGTGCACCGAGTTGCTCTGCAAGTCGCATCAACTCGGCAAGCCCGCGGGTAATGAGTGCAGCTCTGGCATTGGCACCGAAGCCAAGCCCGTCGGAAATACCGGCTGCAATTGCATAAATATTTTTCAGCGCGCCACCCACCTGCACACCGCAAAGATCATCGGTTGAGTAGACGCGGAATCTTTCGTTGTGCATCCACTGACTGACGGCTGTAGCATATGCCGGTTGATTAGCCGCCACAGTAATTGCTGTCGGCAAACCTGCCACCAGTTCGGCTGCAAAGGTCGGCCCCGAAAGTATGGCATGCGGTTTTGCCGGTCTGGCTTCATCCAGCAGTTCACTCAAAAGGCGTCCACTGCCGGGCTCAAACCCTTTGCACGCCCAGATCAATCCGGCATCGGCCGGAGCGTGATCAACTACCTGCTGCACCATGTCGGCAAAACTGTGGCTCGGCACGGCAATCAGAATTTGACTGGCGGCCGAGAGTGATGCAGGCAGGTCAGAGGAATAACGAAGGTTCGGTGCGAGTTTCTGATCAGGCAGGTAGCGCTGATTTACACCGTGCGTTGCCATGTCCTGCATGGCCGCGGCAGATCGCCCCCACAGTGTTACCGAGTGGCCGTTGCCGGCAAGGTGACTGGCCAGTGCAGTTCCCCAGCTGCCTGCACCGGCAACACAAAAGCTCAGGCGTTCAGTCACGCCGTACCCGGGTAACGTTACTGCTGTGTTTCAGGCGCCGGTGCGTTTTGACCTTTGGCGTTTGCATTCACATGCTGTGCGTACAGTGCATCGAAGTTGATCGGGTCGAGCAGCAACTGTGGAAAACCACCCTTAACAGCCAGATCACAAATCACTTCACGCACAAACGGAAACAATACACTTGGAGCATAGCTGCCAAGCAGGTGTCCCATCTCGCCTTCTGCGAAGCCTGAAATACTAAAAAGACCGGACTGCTGAACTTCAGCAAGGTAGGCAGGCTTGCTTTCAAGCTCGACAGTCACCGTAATGATCAGCGTGCATTCGTACAGGCCATCTTTAATATTGCGATTTTCAGTATTGAGCTGCACCTTTACTTCAGGTGCCCACTGCGATTGCTGGGTAAAAATTTCAGTAGAGCGAGGTGTTTCAAAAGAAACATCTTTAATGAATACTTTTTGAACCCGAAAACTTTGTTGCGTGCCCGTTTCGCCGCCAGCGGCGGTTGTCTCTTCAGCCATTGATAGAACCTTGTACGATCTGATGTAAAAGAATTAGTGAGAAGTAACTGCGCTGTAAGCTGTTTCAGTCTGCAGCAAGCAATGCATCAAGCTCGCCATCAGACTCCAGCTCGTAGAGATCATCGAATCCACCGACGTGATGATCACCAATAAATATTTGCGGTACCGTTCGTCTGCCGCTGCGTTCCATCATGACCTGTTTTTGCGCGGCGTCTTTGTCTACACGAATAGTCTCGTACTCGACCCCTTTACCATCCAGCAGTCGCTTTGCAGCATGGCAAAACCCGCACAATCCGGATTCATAAATCAGTACGTTTTTAGTGGCCATGGTTGGTCTTCGCTCCGCCGTTGCGCCGCCCGTCAGGTTACCTGTGCAGGCTGATCAGGATTTGGTGCTTACCGGCATGTTGGCCTTTTCCCAGCCAACCATACCACCGGCCAGCGTGTATACCGTCGGAAAATCCGCCTTACGCAACTTCCCTGCCGCGCGACTGGCACGTGCACCGTTTGCACAGTAGACGATCATGGGTTTGTCCTTCGACTTTTCAAGCTCGGTCATGCGTTTGTCAAAGTTGGACAACGGCATGTGCCGCGCCGACAGCACATGCCCGCGCTTGAATTCGGAATCTTCGCGCACATCAATAAACACCGCATCATCATCGTTCTGCAGCCTGGTCGCCTCAATCGGGCTAAGCTGCTTAACGCCGGAAAACAGTCGTTGGTATTCAAAAAACACAATCATGCCGATGACCAGCGCGAGGGCGAAGAACAGTATCGGGTGATTGCCAATAAATTCAGGGATTCGGTTCATTGGATTTCAGTGTAGTCGATGAAACTTGCGCAACGCGCGATAATACACCCACGGTGGGTACAATGCGCAGCTAATTGCCGGTGAGTGCCTGCACGCCGAGGCGGTAAAGGCGAAAGCGCACAATTATTGCGCACACCGTGCAAAAATTCAGCTATCCGTTAACCCTTGCAGCACCAACCACAGGCCAGTTTTCCGTGAGCGGAGCGTCAGTCCTCTACACAATCTTTCTTATATTTACCGGTGGCGCCGTTGTCGCCACCGTTGCGCTGTATGCCCGGCAGTCGGTTTTGCTTGCCTACATTGCGCTGGGACTGCTGGCCGGGCCACACGTGATCGGTCTTGTCCCCGACCCGTCGCTGGTCGCCGAAATCTCCGGTGTCGGGATTATTTTCCTGCTGTTTTTACTGGGCCTGAATCTCGAGCCCGATGAACTGATCAAGCTGCTAAGAGAGGCTACCGTGGTGACAGCGCTCAGCAGCCTTACCTTCGGCCTCAGCGGCTTTGTGATAGCAATGAGTTTTCAATTTACCCCGACCGACAGTCTGGTGATTGCCGCTGCAATGATGTTTTCATCGACCATCATCGGCCTGAAGCTGCTGCCGACCAGCGCACTGCATCATCAGCGCATGGGTGAAATTATCATCAGCATTCTGCTGCTGCAGGATATTATCGCCGTCACTGTGCTGCTGCTAGTCGAGGGCCTGGGCGCTAACGAGTCACCGGTGCTGCGAATAGCCGGCATGTTACTAATGCTGCCGGTGCTTGGCGTTACCGCATATTTTGTGTCAAAAAAAGTGCTGGCCAGGCTGCTGCAGAAGTTCGATCAGATCAACGAGTATATCTTTCTACTGACCATCGGCTGGTGCATGGGACTGGCAGAACTGGCGCATCTGATGTCGCTGTCGCACGAAGTCGGTGCGTTTATCGCCGGGGTCACGCTGGCGGCCAACCCAATTGCCCGCTACATCGCCGAGAGCCTGAAGCCGTTGCGGGACTTTTTCCTGGTGATGTTTTTTTTCGGCCTTGGTGCCGGGTTTGATGTGAGCGCGGTACCACAGGTGATAGTGCCGGCATGCCTGCTGGCGGTCACCATGATCATACTGAAACCGGTCATATTCAATTTGTTGCTGCGGCGCGAAAAAGAGAAAAAACGCCTCGCCAGCGAAATTGGCGTCAGACTCGGCCAGATCAGTGAATTTTCACTGCTGGTAGCAGTTGTGGCGGCCAGTGCCGGCGTGATTACCGAGCGTGCGTCGCTGCTGGTACAGACCGCAACGATTTTAACGTTTGTGTTTTCTTCGTACTGGATTGTAAAGCGGTATCCGACACCAATAGCGACAGATGCGGCGTTACGGAGGGACTGAGGGAATGAGGGAATGAGGGCTATGTGTTCCCGGCCCTGACCAGGCTAAGCACCGGGGGTGTAACTTCACTTTAACAATACAGCGCCAGACAGCAGTCCCGCTGCCCGGGTGTCACCCTCCGCAAAGCCGGGAGGGTGACATTCCTGATTGGATTACATCTTCTACTTTGTAGCCATGTATTCAATGGCAATACGCAGTTCAGCGTCGCTTAGCTGCGAACCCCCACGTGCCGGCATAGCACCTTTACCGGCAATGGCGCTGGCAAGCAGTTTATCCATGCCCATGGACAGTCTTTCGTCCCACGCAGCCTTGTCACCGTACTTCGGTGCATTGGCTACACCGCTGATGTGACATCCGGCGCACAGCGTATCAACCACAGTTTTAACATTTGCCGGCACTTCAGTGGCTGGCGCGGCGGCTACAGCTGTAGTGGCCTCGGCAGTCTGCGTTTCGGTGGTAGCTGCCGTTTCGGTAGTGTCGGTTGTCGTGGCCGTTTCAGTTTCGGTTTCGGTTTCGGTTTCGGTTTCGGTTTCGACAGTTGTCTGCTCGGTAGCAGTTTCAGTGGCCTGAACCGCACCGGTGCTTTGCGCAGCGGCGGCACCGCCGGTTGCCTGTTGAATCATGTAACTCACAGCCTGAGATATTTCTTCATCGTTAAGGCTGGTTTCTGCGCGCGGCAACATTGCCCCTTTGCCGTTGATCACACTGGCAGTCAGGGTATCCAGGCCCTTTGCTTCAAGCGCACTCCAGGCCGCAGCGTCATCGCTTCGCTGAGCACCGTGCAATCCGTCGTTATGACAACCGGCACAGTTGGTGGCCACAACTGCTTTGACACGTAGTGGAATGTCGGCGGCGGCAGTTGTCACCGATGCTGTGGCGGTCCCTGCAGCTGTAGCGGTCGACTGTTCTGTCTCTGCCGCAGCAGTTGTCGTGGTTTCACTTTCTTCAGCAGCCGCGTCGGTCCCCGCTTCTTCAGTTGCCGCCTCTTCAGTTGCAGCTTCTACTGTTGCAGCTTCTTCTGTTGACTCTTCAGCTGCAGGTTGGGCTGCATCAGTGGTTTCAGCGACAGCAGTTACAGCAGGCTGAACTTCAGCAGCCGGGGCGGCGGCATCAGTTGCCGATGCAGCAACCCGCGACTTACCTACCGGTGCTATCTGTTGTGCCTGCTCACGCTGCACCAGCGGATCAGACGAGCGGTCAGAGGCCGGTGAAAACATGTTAGCCATTATCGCAATGAAGACGGTAAACACCACCAATGCACCAAGCACAATAACAAACGTTTTGAAAAAACTGGAGTCGTCGTTATGACTCATTCGGGAATCTCCTGGAGGATAAGAAAAGGGTTATTCCGCGACCCTTGATCTGCCGACCGGCATGAGTCGCTCTTGTTGTTGTGACACGACCAGCGGATCGGAGTCCGAGTCCGAAGCCGGAGAGAACAGGTTTGCCATCAGCATAATAAAGAACGTAAAAAACACAAGCGCACCAAGTACAGCGCCGAATATTACGAACGAACGGGAGTCTTCTGTTGTGCTGCTCATAGTGCTGATTGCCTGATACCCAGTGTGATAACAATAAGATTTAGTGACTAACGGTTAAACCGTGAAACGCGTGAACATCGGCGCGCAGATCGCCGGAATTCTAGCAAGTGGCGTTGCCAACCACCAGCACACCAGCCAATCGGTCCGGTGTAATCGATCCCGGTACACAAAAAACGCATTGCACCCGGGGACTTTAGCCTCCAAATACGCGTCGCAGCAGCTCTGTGGTTCTCTTTACCGGGTTATCGCGAATGGCTTTTTCTTCCTGAGCGATATAGTGAAATATGCCCTGCATGCCAAGATCGACCACATGAGCGGTAAGATCTGCATCGACTGCCGGCGCGAACGGAATCTGACGGTATTGCGCCAGCAATTCATTAAACGCACGCACGGCGCCAACCTGCCCCAGGCTGTCATCGACAATCGGGCGCATTGCGTCGCGAAGTCCCGGCCCCATGGCATTTTGAAAATACTGGGTCGCAGCGTCGTCCGGACCGTTAAGAATCCCCCTGGCGTCGCTCAGTGACATTTGCTGGATAGCGCCAACAAAAAGCGACTTTGCCTTAGGCGTTGCAAGCTCGGCGGCACGATTGAGTCTGACTTCAAGTGAGTCAAAGCTTTTCTGCAGACCGACTTTAGCCGCCACATTTCTGGCACGGTCAAGTGCAGTCGGCAGCGGAATATGTGCAATCGGATCGGCATTAAAACCATCTGTGCGGCCCAGCTGCTGCACCACCTCTTGCGAGCCGATCGTCAATGCCTCTTTCAAACCACGCGATATTTCATTGATCGACAGCTCACCGCTGCCTTCAGTCAGCACCTGGCCTGCAACCTGTTCCAGTTCATCGAGCACCGCAGAGGTGTTGGCACAACCACCGAGCAGCATCAGCATGCCCATTATGAAACTCAATCGCATCGTAAACACCTCATCAACATTGATAGCCGGCGGGAAAAAACGCCTGAAGAATTTCCATTATAGATAGGCACATGGCGCACCGGTGAAATCTGTCGTGGATATTTGCAGATCGCAACAATTGCACCCGAGCGATGCCATGTTTTTGCACATTCCCTCAACCTCTGCGACCTGCCTCTCATAACCGCCACTCCGTTGCACCGGCCCAAATTCAATGGATCGGATGTTGCAGCCCGAGTCCGGATAAACCTGTGTATTGCGAAGGTGACATCGGGGGTCACGGTCATACTAAAAATTATGTCTACCACTACTGTTGCAACAACCGGCAGGCCGTCGTCATGAGTGTCGCGGTCAATGTTCCACCACAGCCCGGCGCAGACCGGGGTAACCTGCAAAGCAGCGCTGTCGGACCGGTCGGAGAACGACCCGGATCAAGCAACGACGAGTCCGGTGCGCCGATCAGGCAAACCGGTCTGAATGCCGAGCTAGCGGATCGATGGCTGCTGTGGCAAATCAAAATGATAGCCGATGTCATCACCGGTTGCGTGTATGCACCGGACGGCAAACCGCTGGCGATCCGTCCACGCAAGGCTTCCGGCATCGAACAACTCGATCGCTGCGCCGCCGAGGTGGTGCAAAGCGGGCAGGCAGTGGTCAATACCGAAATTCCTTTCGGGCAGCTCAACGGCAGGCTTGGCGATGTAATCGCAACGCCGGTAAAAGACGGCGAAAAAACGCTGGCGATCGTTGGCCTGCTGATGGCACCACGACCACAGTCGCGTCAAAACGTAGTGTTGCAACTGCTGCAATGGGGCGGCTACTGGCTGCATTCACTCAGCCAGCTTTCAGACGGCATAGAACAGGACGCCGGTACCTTTACGCACAGCCTGCTCAGCTCAGTGCTGCGACACAGCAACTCTCACAAAGCCTGTATGGACATTGCCAGTCGTCTTGCAATCAGACTCGACTGCGACCGCGTTACCGTCGGTCTGCGGCGCGGTGTGGTAGTGCGCACAGAGTGTATTTCACACCTGGCAAGTTTCGATTCACGGACACAATTGATCAGACGTCTGGAAGCTGCAATGGAAGAGTCACTGGACCAGGGCATTGCCGTGGCGGTGCCTGCACTTGCCAGTGGACAAAATGCAATTGATCAAGCTCACCGGGATTTGTCCAGCCACAACAATCGCTGCTCGGTGATGACACTGCCACTGCGGGGTCAGCACGGCAACTACGGTGCAGTTGTATTTGAACGTGATGCCAGACAACCGTTCGACAACGACGCGGAACAATGGTGTGAATCGGTGCTATCTGCTGTGGCACCGGCGCTGGAACTAAAACGCTTCGAGGAACGTCCGCTTACCAGCAAGGCGGCAGACTCTGCACGCAGCGGGCTGGTCGATTTTTTCGGCCCGAAACATTTAAAGCTCAAAGCCGCTGCCGCCTGCGTCGCAGTTGCTTTGGTGCTTGGTTCTATCATTAACGGCGACTACCGCGTGTCGGCACCGGCAAGTATTGAAGGAGCAATGTCACAGGTAATTGCTGCACCTATCGCGGGCTTTATCAAGTCTTCAAATGTGCGCGCAGGTGATACCGTAAAAGAAGGTCAGGTGCTTGCCACACTCGATGACCGTTCCCTGCAACTTGAGCTCAAGAAGTGGCTCGGTGAAGAAAACAAGGTTAAAAAAGCCTACCAGGAAGCACTGGCTAAACGCGCAAGAACCGAACTAAGTATTCTGCGTGCCAAGGCCGATCAGATTAATGCCGAGCTTTCACTGGTACGCGAAAGAATCGAGCGCACAGAACTCAAAGCACCGTACGCGGGTTTTGTTACCAGCGGCGATTTAAGTCAGTCACTGGGTTCACCGGTAGAAATCGGTGAAGTACTTTTTGAAGTGGCGCCGCTTGAAGAGTATCGAATTGCCATCGAAGTGGATGAGCGTGATATGGCAGGTGTTGCGCAAGACAAAGCAGGTCAAATGGTCATCGCTGCACTGCCCGGTGATCCAAAAGCTTTTACCGTTGATCAGGTAATTCCGGTCGCAATATCCGGTGAAGGCAAAAGTTACTTCCGTGTTGAAGCAACACTCGATCAGGACGCTCCTGATTTAAGGCCGGGCATGGAAGGGGTTGCGCGTATCAATATTGGTGAACGCAAAGTACTGTGGATATGGACGCACAAAGTCATTGATCGTATCCGTTTGTGGCTCTGGACCAACGGCTGGTAGCAACGAATGATCGATGCGCACAACACCACCGATACCGAAGAAGAGATTCCAGAGCAATGGAGCCATGTCGCCGGTCTCTCCCCAAGGCTGCACAGCCATATAACTGCACATCCGCAGCATTTTAGAGGATCGCGCTGGTACATCATCAGTGACACTGCGCGCGGACGGCATATGCGAATCAATGATTCCGCCTATGCGTTTGTTGGCAGACTCGACGGTGAAAACACGCTTGAAGAAATATATCAACGCATCAATAGCACGCAACAGAGTATAAGCCGCGAAGAAATTCTCGGTGTAATGAGTCAGCTGTTTCATGCCGGAGTGATTCACAGTGGACTACCGGCAGACGTCGAACAGTTGTTCAAACACAACCGCATGGAAAAAAACGCCACGCGAATAAAAAGGTTTATCAATCCACTGGCGCTGCGGTTTCCACTGCTCGACCCAGACAAGTTTCTGAACAGAACAGTCACTGCTATCCGGCCCTGTTTCTCTGCCACCGGCATATTTATATGGGCACTGGTAGTGGCGTTCGGACTGGTCATGCTGCTGGTCCATTTCCACGAGCTGGCAGCAACGCTAAAACAAAACATTCTGGCACCACGCAATATTATTCTAACCATTGCGATTTTTCCGGTTATGAAACTTTTCCACGAGTTTGCACACGCCTATACGGTCAAAACGTGGGGTGGAGAAGTCCATGAGATGGGCATCTCGCTGCTGGTGCTAATGCCGGTACCGTACGTTGATGCATCGGCGGCCTGGTCATTCAGGGAAAAATATAAACGCGCTCTGGTTGGCGCATCAGGTATGGTGGTCGAACTGTTTATTGCATCGATTGCATTTATTGTCTGGGCGCTGGTACAACCCGGCTTAATAAAGGATGCAGCGCTATCTGCATTCCTGATCGGCAGTGTTTCAACCATTCTTTTCAACGCCAACCCACTGCTGCGATTCGACGGTTACTACATCCTGCAGGACTTGATTGAAATACCCAATCTCTACAGCCGTGCCGGAAAATACAACGCTTACCTGTTTAAGAAATACATTCTGGGACAACAGACAGTAGCGTCTCCCGCCACGGAGCCCAGTGAACAGAGCTGGCTGTTTGGTTACGGTATTCTTGCATGGTGCTACCGGATGTTTATTTCGTTAGTGATCGCCACGTTCCTTGCCGGCAAGTACTTTGTTATTGGCCTTGCACTGGCAGTCTGGTCACTCACCCTGATGATTGTTATGCCAATCTATCGCGGGCTCAAGTACCTGCTGTTCGACAGCTCTCTTGGCGGACTGCGAATGCAGGCCGTTGGCCGTACCGCGGCACTTGCAGCTGCAGTCCTGTTCACGGTTTCTATTATTCCGTTCTCACTGTATACCAACGCCGAGGGTATTGTCTGGGTACCGGACCAGGCGCAGATCTACGCTGGTACCGACGGGTTTATCAGTGAAGTAACGCATCAGTCAGGTACAGAAGTCGACAGCGACGAAGTTGTGCTGCAACTGACAAACCCTAACCTTGCAACACGAAAAACAGTACTGGAGGCACGGGTTAAGGAGCTTAGCGAACGTTTCAAAAGCGAGAAATTCACCGACACTGTTGCCGCTGATCAAACCGCCGAAGAGTTGCTAACGGCAGAGGCTGACCTTGAATCGTTACTCATGGAACAAAGCGATCAAAACCTCAAAACTACTGCAAGCGGTACATTTGTCGCCTCGAAAGATCAAACCACAATCGGGCGCTACGTAAAAAAAGGCGAGCCCGTTGCCTATGTAGTCAATCCCGAAGAACTGATCGTTCGGGTAGTCATACCACAGGCATCGGTTGGACTGCTTAACCGCACCACGCATAAAGTCGAAGTGCGACTGGCAGACAACCCAACGCAGACGATAGCCGGTTCTATCGTGCGGCAAACCCCGTCAGGCAGCAACGCTCTGCCAAGTCGAGCACTCGGTGCAGTCGGTGGTGGAGATATTGCTGTAATTGATAATGATAAAAATGGAACAACTACCACCGAAAAGGTATTCCAGGTGGACATAGCTCTACCCGACACCAGCACGGTTGCCGGCATTGGCACCCGGGCTTTTGTTCGAATCAATCACGGTCGGGAAATACTTGTACAACAGTGGCTGCGAAAGGCGCAGCAATTACTGTTAAACACCCTACCCTTTTAGTTTTACGCGCAGAGAATGAACATGCGAAAGACAATAACCACTTTACCCATCGCCGCGTTAATATTTACTTCAGTAGCAGTAAACGCGCAATCGGATTCACTTGATACAGGCTTGTCCGGTATGGACTGCATTGTCGAGCCCAGCCAGGTAGTTGAGCTCGGTACCAGTGTTGCCGGTGTGATCGATCAGATGCTGGTCGAAAAGAACGACTTCATCACTGAAGGCGATATCGTTGCACGTCTTGATTCGCGA
>CAYZVB010000088.1:0-5613 GCA_964481315.1 uncultured Granulosicoccaceae bacterium | reverse complement strand
TGGAAATCGCAACACTTGACCTTGCGACTGCCAGAGCAACTATCGATACGTCACTGAACCTGCGGCGTGAAAACGCAGATTTTGGTTTGCGCACACAAAACCGAAATCAAAAACTGTTTAAAGAGGCAACCATCTCCGCACAGGACATGGACAAGGTTCGTACAGAGGCCTATATCGCACAACTGCAGGCACGTCAGGAAGAAGACAATCAGCGCATTGCCCAGCTTGAAGCCGAACGTGCCCGCCAGGCACTGGAACAGCGCACTGTACGCGCTCCCATCACCGGTGTGATTATGGAACGCTACAAATCAATTGGTGAATATGTCGAGGCCGAACCGGTCTACCGCATCGCCAACCTCGACCCGCTGCATGTCGAACTGATTGTCCCGGTTAAGCACCTTGGGCAGATAGAAAGAGGCATGAAGGCACAGGTTGCAATCGATCTTGAACAGAGTGAAGAAAGCACCCACGTGGCGGTTGTGAAAAGTGTCGACAGAGTCGCAGATGCGGCGAGCGGCACCTTTGGTGTACTGCTCAGCATGCCGAACTCGGGGCTGCGAATTCCCAGTGGTGTACGTTGCCAGCTGTCGTTCGACATTGAATAGATAACCGGTCTCTCCCGGCATCGGTCGCCACAAGTCACCCGCCGTACTGTGACTTGCGACCGGTTTGCCTGACAGGCCACAGCGGTGAAGCATCAAATTGCGGTACAGACAAACATTCAACGGCTACACACACTTTCAGTGTTACGACACAAGTGCCGAAACCAATGTAAAGGTCTGTCACGCGAAACCAGCTCCTGTGGCACGCCGACCTGACAGGCGCGCCGTACGCATATGATTAATTTTCTAAAATCACCGCTTTTCCGTATCAGCTTCAGCATGATGATGCTCGTCATCTCATTGCTGCTGGCAAGTGATTTTCTGGGGCTGTTTCCAAAGCACGACAACAACGCACTGACCGAACGGAAATTTATTGCCGAAACGCTGGCGGTGCATGTTGCGATGGAACTCGAGCAGGAAGATGCCGAGAAAATTTCCGAGCTGCTGCGCACCACAGTCACGCGCAACTCTCTGGTAGATTCGGTCGCTGTGCGCCGGGCCGACGGCACGTTTATCGACTCCTACGGAAATCACCAGCAATACTGGAATCTCGAGTCTTCGGACAAGTCCACACCAACGCATGTGCAAGTCCCGCTGTATGAAGGCGAAAACCAGATTGCCACCGTCGAAATCCGCTACCAGGGGCTGAATGCCGGACGCTCTCTGCTCGACAGGCGCGCCTCGTTTGCTTCAGTTATACTTTTTGTAGCAATTTCGGGTTTTGCGGTTTTTTGTGTGTTCCTGAAAAAAACCCTGCGCGAACTCGACCCGGACGCGGTCATTCCCGAGCGCGTACGAAAAGCACTCGACACTCTCGCAGAAGGCTTGTTGATAATTAATCGCGATGGCGAAATTGTTTTCTCCAACGCAGCGTTTGCACGCACCATCGGCATAGATGCCTCTGAACTCGCGGGAAAAAACTGCAGCTCACTCGAATGGGAACTCAATGGTACCGATACACTGCCGTGGCAGCCGCTGCTCAACGGCGGAGAACTCGCCACTGGTGCATCAATTAAACTCAACACCGGCTACCATCAGGTCTCTACGTTTACCGTCAATGCCACACCGATTGTAGCGCGTGCAGACGAAATCCGCGGTGCACTGATTACATTCAACGATATTACCGAAGTCGAAATTAAAAACGCCGAGTTGCGTAACGCGCTGGTAAAACTCGAAAAGAGTAAGCTCGAAATCACCCGGCAAAACGAAGAGCTGGAATATCTTGCAACCAGAGACCCACTCACCGGCTCTCTCAATCGTCGCTCGTTCTTCAGCGGTTTCGAAACCATTTTTGAGCAGGCCAACCTGAATAAAAATGAGCTGGCGTGTTTTATGACGGACATCGATCACTTTAAGTCAGTCAACGATACCCATGGCCACGGTGTTGGTGACGAAGTGATCAAGTATCTCGCCAACGTTCTCGCAGACCATGCACGACCCAACGATCTGGTCGGACGATTTGGCGGTGAAGAATTCTGTGTGGTAATGCCGGCAACCACCGTCGATGCGGCGATGAAAATTGCCGAACAGATTCGGGAAACCATTGAAAAAGGCGAAGACGCCAACTTCACCGACAAATGCAAAATAACCGCAAGCTTCGGTGTTGCAACAATTAAGTCCGGATCCAGAAAACCTAACGACCTTGTAGAGCAGGCAGACAAAGCACTCTACTACTCAAAAGAAAACGGACGTAACCGGGTTACCCGTTACAACCGCAGTTTTGAAGATGCACCTTCAGAACAGCAGGTAATCAACACCAACACCGCCGCACAGGAAGCGCCCAAAGCGCCCGAGTCGAAGACGGTGCCGATACTGGCAACGCGTAACAACAACGCCGGCAGTGGTGTTAAAGCACCGGACAAAGCCAGTGTTGATGCATTGCTGGCCAAGGCAATGGCTAAAGGCAACAAAGGCAGCGTGCCGGTACTGTCGGTTCGCGAAGCACCGGCTGTTACACCAATTGTGAACGAGGACAATCCCGAATACGGCACCTTGCGACTGGATCGCACACTGTTGATTGATCGCATCGAACAGGCACTCAACATAGCAACCAAAAACACTCATCACGTCGGCATATTGCTGATTTCAATCGATGCACTGCAGCGCATCAATGACACACTGGGATTTTCGGTTAACGAAAAGCTATACCGCCAGATAAATGCAAGACTACACAACACACTGCAGAATCCGGAAATCGCCAGACTACTGGGTAGTGAAGAACAAAATTTCTCCATCACACGTTACGGTGATACTGAAATCTGTCTGACCTTACACAACATTCGCCAGGTCATGGATTTCAATGAAATTCAGGATCGCATACTCGACAGCTTCGATCAGACGATCACTGTAGACGGCCACGAAGTCTATGTGGCGCTGGACACCGGCATTAGCGTATTCCCGAACCACGGCACCGATGCTGACGGGCTGATCAGAAGCGCCAGTATCGCGATGCGTAAAGCCAGAGATACCGATGGCCAGAACAGCTTTGTGTACTTCTCACCCGAAATGAATGACGAGTCGCGCAAGCTGATCAGACTCGAAACCGAGTTGCACCAGGCTTTGTCACGCAACGAATTGTTTGTTGCGTATCAGCCAAAGGTCGATTTGCGCAGCGGCGAAATCGTTGCCATGGAAGCACTGGTGCGCTGGCGCCATCCGGAGTTCGGTATTGTCTCGCCCGGTGACTTCATTCCAGTTGCAGAGAAAACCGGACTGATCAATGAAATCAGCGCCTGGATAACCCGTGTGGTATGTGCACAGATTTCTATGTGGCACCAGGCCGGCCACAACGACATTAGCGTTGCGATTAATATTTCACCCATTGAACTGCGCAACGCTAATTTTGCCGACACTATTCTCAACGCAATTCGCGAATTCGATATCCCGCCTAAAAACCTTGAAGTGGAAATCACCGAGTCACTGGTGATGGAAGACATGAATCAGGCAACCAAGACACTCGAAAGACTAGACCGCCACGGTGTTGAAATTTCAATCGATGACTTCGGCACCGGCTTCGCATCACTCAGTTACCTGAAGCTCTTCCCAATATCCAAGGTCAAGATTGATCGCTCTTTCGTTTCCGACTTTGCAGTCAATCCGGCGGACGCAAGAATTGTCAGCGGCGTGATCGCCATGAGTCACAGCCTTGGTGTTAAAGTGGTATGCGAAGGCGTGGAAGAAGAAGCACAACTGCGTTTCCTGCAGGACCACCACTGTGATCAGGTGCAGGGCAACCTGCTAAGTCTGCCACTGAAGCGACAGGACGCCACCAAGTTGCTAAGCGACCCGCGCAAAGTGCAGAAAATTATCAGGGACTACAACGTCAACGAATTTGGTTTGTCTGCAACCACCGGTGCCGGCACCCAGACTGTTATAACCGGTGTACTGAATTTGTTTCCCGACGACGAGCGCGATAAGGTAGCGATTTAAAGCCACAGTGTCCGTGGTGGCAACTGCTACCACGCAGCGGCAATTACACGCCCTTAGCCTATCCGTTAATTATGATCATCCGCTTACTCAAAAAACAGTGGTTACTGTTACTGTCGCTCGCGCTCAACGCGGTGCTGGTGCTGGTGTGTATGAGCACGCTCAAAACAGCGCAAAAGTATTACACTGAATACCGCTACTTCAGGCCACTGGCACATGGCACCAGTGAATCCACCGACCTGCCTGCCGATCACGGCGATAGTACAGTGGTGGTGATGTACGGAGACTCACGAATTTCACAGTGGGACCCGCTGCCATCGCTTCCAAATACAACGTTTATCGACGCTGGCATTGCGGGTGAAACCACTACCGAAATGCGACGGCGCATAGAGCACGATGTGCTGCGCCACAAGCCCGACATTATACTGGTGCAGTCCGGCATGAACGACCTGACCGCATCAATCACCAAAGGCATACCCGACCCGCAGGGAATGCTTGTCGAGATGAAAACCAACCTTGAATACCTGACTCAAGTGTTTAAGGAAAGCGGTGCCACAGTAGTTCTAACACCGGTACTGCCAGGCAAACCGTTAAACTTTCAACGCAAAATGTTCTGGCACAATGAACTCGACCAGCGGGTTGGTGAAACCAATGATTTTTTAAACGGGCTTGCCACGCAACAGGGTGTTGAATGGCTCGATCTAAGCCGCGCGCTATACAATGACAACAATGAGTTGCGCGTCGACTGGTATATCGACGCGCTGCATGTACAAAAACCTGCCTACGAAGCGCTTAACGAACTGGTCGAGCAACACCTCGCACAAAACCGTTAAAGCAACACGGTTGAAAGTCAGAGCGGCCAAAGCCGGCCGCACACAACACGCTTAGGCGTTAACGTCTACCACAACACGACCGCGCACCTGCCCTTTTAAAATACCTTTGCCAAAGTCGGGTAGCTCCGCAAGTGTTGCCATTTGTACCATTTCATCAATCTTGTCCATTGGCAGATCTTTAACCACTCTGTCCCATGCGCGTACCCTTGGCTCGTACGGCTGCATGACTGAGTCGATGCCAAGCAGATTAACACCGCGCAGTAGAAACGGAATGACAGTCGCCGGCAAATCGGCCCCGCCAGCGAGCCCCACGGCTGCCACCGAACCACCGTAGTTTATCTGCCCGAGCACCCGCGCCAGCATTGCGCTGCCAACCGCATCGACGCAACCCGCCCAGGTTTCTTTTTCGAGCGGCCGCTTAACGGTCTCATTGATTTCTTCGCGGGCAACAATTTGGCTTGCTCCAAGCGACTTCAGATAGTCGGCTGTCTCAGGCCGGCCGGTAACCGCGGCAACCTCGTAGCCAAGTTTACTCAGCAGTGCAGTGGCGACCGACCCGACACCACCGGCAGCACCAGTCACCAGCACCGGCCCCTGGGATGGTTGAAGGCCGTGGTCTTCCAGTGCCATCACTGCCAGTACGGCAGTAAACCCTGCGGTTCCCACCGCCATTGCCTGCTTTGTACTAAGCCCGTCGGGTAGCGGCACAAGCCAGTCGGCGTTAACCCGCGCCTTCTGTGCATAGCCGCCCC
>CAYZVB010000087.1:11896-16934 GCA_964481315.1 uncultured Granulosicoccaceae bacterium | reverse complement strand
CGGCGATTATGGGAGGCATCGATGCGATTGTGTTTACCGGTGGCATCGGTGAAAACAGCGCTACCATGCGCAGACGTATCTCACAGCGTCTGGAGTTTCTTGGTGTTCGCTTCAGCGATGATCTGAATCGCAGTGCGGCACTCGGCCCCGATAAACCTGTTGCAGAAATTTCTGAACCTCACTCCAGGGTGCGACTGCTGGCAGTCAAAACCGATGAAGGACTCATGATTGCCAGACAGACCGCCCGTATTGTGCGTGCCGAGGATCAGCGCAATTCTCCAAAGACTATTCCCATCGCAGTCAGTGCCAGACACCTGCACCTGACTGCCGAGACATTTGCCAAACTGTTCGGACCGGATACCAGCCCGACAAAATACAAAGATATCTCTCAGCCCGGCCAGTATGCGTGTGAAGAAAAGGTTAACCTGATAGGCCCGCGTAATCGTATAGACGGTGTTCGACTGCTGGGTCCGCTGCGACGGGTTGATCAGGTTGAAATCGCGCGCACCGATGAATTTCGTCTTGGTGTCGATGCACCGATCAGAGACTCTGGAAAAGTTGAAGGGTCTGCGCCAATAACACTTGAAGGGCCGTATGGTACGGTCGAGCTTTCAGAGGGGTTGATCTGCGCCCGACGCCACATTCACATGCATCCCGATGACGCCAAAGAATTTTCTGTGCAAGATAAAGAGATTGTCGAGGTGGCAATCACCGGCGGGCCAAGGGATCTTGCTTTTGGCGATGTGCTGGTGCGGGTCAACGACAAGTACAAACTCGAGATGCATATCGACACCGATGAGGGCAATGCGGCCGAACTGACCAGAGGCAGTGCCGGTGAACTGATGGTCGACACGGTTGACTCTGCCTGTGCTGTGCTGAAAAAATCTCGTGGATAAAAAAAAGCCGCCTATACTTAAGCGGCTTTTTTAGTGGCTGACTTCAGCGGCTGCTGACTAGCCGGACTTCTTCTTTTTACGTATCTCAGTGTTGGCAGCGACAGTTTTAACCCGCGATGTGCTGGTAGACACTTCCGGAATGCCCGGCATCATGTGGAACTCTTCCACCTTAATACGCTCTGCCTGCAGCATCGCTTCAAGTTCAAGAATGCGTGCTTTCAGATTCTGACTGGCATCTTTATGAGCCGTTGTCAGTTTGGCTTCGAGTATACGGATGCGCTCAAGTAGTTCACTTTCCTGAGACTGGTACTCTGCCAGCTGACTCTGCAGTGCATCGGTGTCACTTTGCAGGCCTGCGTTGGCAGTATCTCTTGAAGCAATATCCGATTGCAGTGTGCCAATCTTGTCATTAACTGCGGCAAGTTTGGCTTTCAGCTCTGCGACTTCAGTTTCAAGTTTGCGTTCTGCCTTCTCTTTCCCTTTCAGCTCTGACTCAAGTGATGGCATTTTACCGTTCAATGATCCCAGCTCTTTTTCAGCTGACTCAAGTTTGCGCTTGAGTTCTTTCACTTCCTGATCAGCAAGTCGGGCATCGTCGCGGTACTGTCGGGCAGCATCGGCGGACTTCTCAAGGTCTTTCTTCAGTGCCTGAAAAGCGTTGTCGAGCTTGTCGGCTTCTTTTTCAAGTCGCTTCGCATCTGATGCGCTTTGCTTGTTGTCAGACTTAACTGCGCTCAACTCCGATTGAGCACCGACCAGATCTTTCTCGGCTTTCTTCAGCTCGGCTGCCAGTCTGGCTTTTTCGGCAATTTCAGCAGACAGCAGTTTGTCGAGTTCTGCAATGCGCTTGTCTTCTGCACTTTTGGACGAAGATTTGTCCTTTTTAAGTGCGGCCAGTGAGTCGCGGTATTTCTTCGACGCCTTTTCTGCTCTTGCCTGTGATTTCTTAAGCGCGGCAAGATCGGCTTTTAATGCTGCAATCTCTTTTTGATTGTCGCTGTCAGACTTTGCTGCCTTATCGGTAGCGGACTTAAGTTCGCGGGCGAGTGCCGCTTTGTCTGATGAATCGACTTTGGCGGTGGTCTTCAGATCGCTGGCCTGATCCTTCAGTTTGGCCACTTCATTAGCCAGTGAGTTGTTTTGCGATTGCAGTTGTGTAGCCAGCTTTTCCGCGGCGGCAACCGCATCTTTGGCTTTTCTTGCTTCTTCAGTTGCCTGCTGCTGAGCATTGCCCTGCGCGCCTTTAGCAATTTGCAGCTCAGTTGCCTGTGCCTGCTGCTGTGCTTTCAGTTCGTTGACTTTGTCCTGCAACTCGCCGTTCTGTTTCTCGAGACGCTGGTTGTCTTTGTCGAGTTTGGCCGAAGCGCCGCTACTGGCCTGCTGGCTGTCTGCAAGCTTTTGTTTCAGTGCATCGAGCTCACGTTGCAGGGCCGCTTTTTCAGCATTCAGCACTTTGAGTGAAGTCTGTGCGTCATTGCCTGCATCTTTGACTGCCTGCAGCTCTTTAGCCAGTGTGTCGTTGCGACGTGCTGCATCTTCAGTGCGCTTCTGCGCTGCAGCTAGAGCTGATTGAGCCTGTTTTAAGTCAGACTTTACAGCGCCCTGGCCGGCAAGATCTGCTGATAGTTTGTCAACTTGCTGCTGCAGCGATTTACTTTGCGCTTCAGCCTGTTTTTTATCTTCAGCGATGCGTTTGGCTTCTGATTTCAGTGCGGCAGCTTCGCTCTCGTGGCGTGCCACCAGACGATCTTTTTCAGCAAGCGCCTTCTCTGCCTTTTGCATGGCAAACAGCTGAGCTTTTTCGGTATCTTTCAGCTCTGCCTGCAGGGTAGCGAGCTTTTTGATTGCGTGGCCACCGTCTTCAGCACGCGCAGATTTTTCTGCAAGTGCGGCTTTGAGGTCGGCGATCTTTTTGTTGTGCTCTTCTTTCGATTGTGCCAGATCCCTTTTCAGTGCATTGGCTTCGTCGCTCAGTGCGCTGACTTCACTTTCAAGCAGACCAATGTCTTTTTCAAGCGCTGATCGCTGCGTTGAGGCAAGTTTGGTATCGGTTATCTTAGCGTTCAGTTCGTCCTTAAGTGCCTGGATTTTATCTTCCAGTGATTGCTGACGCTGTTCGCCGGCTGTACGTTCCTTGTTGGAAGTAGCCAGCAGCTTTTCAAGTTCGGCAACTTTGGCTTTGGCATCTTTTTCCTGGGACTCGAGCTTTGCGTCGAGGATACCGATTTTCTGTTCCAGCCCGGCTTTGTCTTTTTCTGCACGGCCGGCGGCAGAGGTGTTAGCTTCCAGCAGTGCTACTGCCTTGCCATGATCTTCCGCTGCCTTCGCCTGCTGCTTTTCGCTGTCGGCGAGTGCCTTTTCCATCGCATCAATTTTGATCTTGTAGTTGTTCAGATCCTGTGCGAGTTTGCTTTCAGTTTTAGCGGCATCACTTTCCAGTGCAGCTTTTTCTTTTTGCAGTCCGGCAATCTGGCTTTCAAGCGCGCTGTGGTTTGCAGCACTGCCGGTGGATTTTTCCTGCGCCTGTTTGAGTTGATCTTTCAGTCGATCAATTTCACCCTGCAGTCGACCGATTTCACCGGCGTTTTCTGCAAGCTTTTTATTTGCCTCATCGTTAACCAGCTGTCTGGCAGCAATGGTCTTTTCAAGGTCGGCAACTTTGTTGTCGTGTGTCTGTTGCAGACGGTTTAGCTGAGCCTGCAGTGAATTAACTTCGCGTTGCAGAGCTTCTTTCTCGGCCAGCGCCAGTTTGTGATCGGTGATTTTATCCTGAAGCTCTTTTTTCAGGGCATCAATTCTTTCCTGTGACCGGTCTCTCTGTGCTTCAGCTTCAGCCAATGCTGCAGTAGCCCGACTGTGCGCCTGTGTTTCGTGATCAAGGCTACGCTTGAGATCTGCAATCGCCGCATCGCGCTTGTTAACTGAGTCGTTAAGAGATATCTGCAGTGCATTTATTTCGCGTTGCAGATCGCCGCACTCAGCTTTGGCGCGTTCTGCGGCAGCATTGTTGTTGTCGAGTCGCACACGCATTTCCGACAGGCGGTTTTCAAGCTCTGCACGTTTGCCGTGGGCATCTGCAAGTGCCTGATCCATCTGTCTGACGGCTGCTTTCTCATTGTTGAGATCGTTACCCATCTGTTGCAGCAGGTTGTCTTTGTCGGCAACAGTTTTCAGCAAACCATCATTGTTTGATTTCGACTCACCGAGTTTGCCGGTCAGTTTTGCTATTTCCGATTTTATCGGTGGCAGCTCATTGTCCAGATCATCAAGCTTTGACTGCAGTGTGGCAATGCTTTTGTCTCTGCCTTCCACATCACTCTGCGCCTGTGACAGCGCCTGCTTGATGGGCTTAATGGTCTCTTCTGATTGATGCAGCCTGGACTTTAATTCTTCCTCGGCTCTGTTCGCTTTTATTTTGCGTAGAATCCAGCCAAGTAAGAAGCCGAGAAGTGTTGCAATCAGGAGGATCTGCAATACCTGAGTGATTAAATAAAGCATTTCTACTCCGCGCTCTGTGAGCTGATGATTGATTGTTGCAAGGTAAGGAAATTGGTGTTTGTATCGTGCACGTACTGAATGTTCACGCGTCGGTTGTAGGTCTTGTCGCTGCGTGATTCGTTAGATGCCACCGGCCGTGTTTCGCCGTAGGCAAATACCTGTATGCGCTCACTGCCGGCCCCTGCAAAAGCAATAGCATCGGCAACTGCGTTGGCACGTCGCTTAGATAATTCAAGGTTGTAGTTTTCGCTGCCGTCGTGATCGGCATGGGCTTCCACCAGTAGAATGCCCGGACAGGTACCAAGCAGGTTTGCATGGCTTTCGACAACATTGTGAAAGTCATCGACAACTACTGCGCTGTCAACTGCGAATAAGATGGTGCCGTTGTTTGCCACCGCTTCAAGCATTGAGCGACAGGCTTGTGTCATGTTATTGGCAACGTCGATCTCTGTGATCAGGTTGAGCGGGTCAATAACGTTCTGCTGATTGGCGAGGTTGTTTTCGATAGCCGCTTTTATCTGATCATCTTCTGCTTCATCAAGCCATAACCAACCACGATAACGTTGATCAAAAAAATCATTACTATTATTTTCCCTCGTTAATTTATCCGATGCCATAGCATTAGCAGAGCTTATTAATATATA
>CAYZVB010000087.1:0-11886 GCA_964481315.1 uncultured Granulosicoccaceae bacterium | reverse complement strand
CATCTTCTGCTTCACCGGTAAGCACAAATTGATCTTCATCGATCTTAAGGCCGCCCTTGTTCAACATCAGCAGTGCGCCTGCACCGAGTGCCAGTTTTTCCGGGCTGCGAATCATCGGGCGTCCGTTGGTTTCAACAGAACCGCTGGGCACTACCGGATCGATTGCCTGGCGCAGGTGGCTCACAGCTTCATCGCTATCGACAGTTCCGTCGATGTGCAAACCCTGATCGCGGCTGTGAGTCGCATTGAAGTCGTAGCCATCTCTGACTTCCAGTAAACTTCGCGAAGCTCTCACACCCCACACTGAGTCTACAGTCTCGGTAGCGCGTTCACGTTCGTGTTCCGTGTTGACCAGACCAGTCAGAGTCACGTCGCGTCCGTCTACTGACAGATCGACGTCGGGATTGACTTGCGCTACCGCTTCGTTGGTACGCTCTGTAATATCATTCTGGATCCGGCCCGTAAAAATAGTGGCACCGACCCAGTACACTACACCGAGTAGGGCAGTTAACAGTACTGCAGGTATTAGACGCATGATGTTTCCGTCGACTGAATTGACACTTTGAGCGATAATGCGCAAATTGTTAGCCAACCTGTTGTCGGCGCGCTTTAACGGCTGATAATCTGTGAGGTGTTACGCACAAGTTTTGTAAAACAACAGTTCACAATTCCTCACTGGAAATCGTTAATGAAAGCACTGGTCTATGTAGGTACTCAGGATGTGGTTTATCGCGATGAACCTGAGCCTGCGCCTCCTGCTGAACATGAGTTGCTGCTAACGGTTGATGCATGTGGGCTGTGCGGTTCAGATATGCATGCCTATCACGGTCTCGATTCACGGCGGGTTCCGCCGCTGGTGCTTGGACACGAAGCGTGCGGCGTGGTGCAAAACGGTCCGAAACAGGGCGAGCGTGTCATCGTCAACCCGTTAATTACCTGTGGCGAGTGTCAGGATTGTGTCTCCGGCCGGAGTAACCTGTGCGCGAGCAGGGAACTCGTTGGTATGCGCATTGCCGGCGCATTTGCTGAACACGTCGTTATTCCGTCGCGAAATGCGCTCACCATGCCCGCGGATATGGGTATTGTTGAGGCCAGTCTAACCGAGCCGACGGCAGTCGCCGTGCATAGTGTGGCGGTAGCTGAAAGAGTCATGCACCGGCCGGTCTCGGAAGCACGTGCGCTGGTTCTTGGTGCCGGTGCTATCGGGGTGTTAACCGCTCTGGTGTTAAAGAGCAAAGGGTGTACAGAGGTTTATCTTGGCGACACCAATGCGCTAAGACGTGAAACCGCTGAAAAACACAGTTTCGGTCATGTTTATAACCCGTTACAGGCAGAGCCCGACGAGAACTCATTCGACCTTGTATTCGATGCGGTTGGCAGTGGTAAAACCCGTGATGCGAGCGCTCGTATGGTGCGCCCGGGCGGTGTTATCTGTCATGCGGGTTTACAGGATCAGTCAGACGGTCTCGATACAAGGCGCATTACGCTGCAGGAAGTCTCTTTTATAGGTAACTATTGCTATACCGTTGCTGACCTGCAGGCGTCAATCAGGTTACTGAATAATGGGGAGCTCGGTGCGCTTGACTGGATTGAACAGCGGCCGCTGTCGGCCGGTGCCAGTGCCTTTGCCGATGTACATAACGGTACATCCGCCGCACCCAAAATAGTATTGCTGCCTTAATCGAACAGTTGCGCTTTGATTTGCGTCCTGATTCAGGACACTAGATATTCGTAATTAGCGAGTTATCCTGTTGTAAAAGCAGATGCGTAATATTGTTGTATTCGCGGAATTTCATTTCGTTGCGGTGTATTTTTATTTTTGAAATGCTGGCGTTGTATATTCCCCAGTTAATTTCAAAAATTCTCGCGACCGGAAAATGCAAAATTGATTGCAATAACGTGCAGATCACGCCACCTGAGGTGAATACCGCTATGGTGTCGGTATCCGCATGCTGTGCCAGTATTTCTTCAAAGCCGTTTTGAATCCGTGCACAGAACTGCGCGAAGGTTTCGAGTTGTGAGTCTTGCGGGCTTTTGTCTTGTGCCCAGGCATTCATCAGTGCTGCAAAGGTCTCGAAATTGAGTTTGTCGTTGTGGTGCTTAAACACATCGCTGTTTGCAAGCTTCGGGGCGTAATGCTGGTAAATTGCTGCGTGGTGGTATTCGTTAAACCCTGCCACAGTTACAGGTTCAATTTTCTGTCGCTGTAATGCAATGGTGGCGGTGTCTCTCTGCCGTTGCAGCGTACCGCTGTAAACACCGTCGAAATTGATATTCAGTTGCCGCAGGTGCTCCCCCAGAATGCCGGACTGTTGCTTGCCCAGTGTTGAAAGTACGTCATAATTGGCAGTGCCAATTGAAGCCTGACCATGTCGGATCAGATAGATTGTTGTCATCTATAGCTCTGGTTGTTAATTACGGTAGTAAATTCAACTGGCAGCTTGCGGCGGTTTTGATCGTTTGCGATGTTGTAGAATGAATTGTCAGCGTTCAGATTGTGCGCACTGGAATACAGGAAGCAAAATATGATTATTACCAGTCTTGAATATCTGCCGGGTAAGACAATACAGCGACATCTTGGTCTGGTCCAGGGCAGTTCTGTGCGGTCCAAGCATGCCGGTCGCGACATTATGGCCAGTTTGAAAAGTATTTTTGGCGGTGAGTTGGTCGGCTATACCGAATTGTTGCACGAATCGCGCGAAGAGGCCGTCGATCGGTTAAAAAAGCAAGCTGCGAGCGTTGATGCCAATGCCATTCTTAATGTGCGGTTCTCAACTTCAAGCATTGCGTCGGGCGCGGCAGAGATATTTGTGTACGGTGCTGCAGTGCAGGTTGTGGATGAACCATGATAGATGCAATTATTTTTGTTGCACTGCTGTTGCTTGGCTACGGTTTTGGTCAGTTCAATGAAAAATGGCACTATCGTTCTATCGTAAAGCGCGAACAGGAGTTGCAGTCGGTGCTGGTTATTGGTTCCAAACACCCGCCGCAGGGAACCCGTCACAATCAGCAACTGGTGATGGGTAGTGTGGTGGTGGCCAGCGACTACTTTAAGTCGTTTGTTGCAAGCCTGGTGAATATCTTCGGAGGGCGCGTCAGAACTTACGAGCCGTTGCTCGACCGGGGGCGACGTGAAGCGCTGCTGCGGGTTAAAGAGCAGGCACGTGAAATTAATGCTTCACACGTCTTTAACATCAGGTATGAAACCTCCCGCATCGGCGGAGGTGTTACCACCATAGAAGTGCTGGCTTATGGTACAGCGTTGATTGAAGCCCCCGGTACATCGAGTAACAGTAATACGTTACAGAGTGACCTGGAAACACAATTGAACGATGGCCTGGCAACAACATAATGAGGTTGTTGTTGCGCGTGCTTTGAGCGGGGCTTTATATGGAATATCAAAACCGTCTGCCTGAAGAGGGCATTAATACACCGGGGCGCCATCCGCTTGCGGAGTTTATTCGGCTTGGCGTTATTGCGCTGGTGGCATTGCTGCTTCTGGGGTTGCTGCTAAATTTTGCAGGTGGCCACCTTGCCGGATTAATCCCATACAAAGCCGAGCTATGGGCAACAAACAAAATTGATCGTATCCTGGTTGATGCGGGTGAAGAGTCTCCGTTTAGTGTGGAACCGTCCGATGCGCCTTTGATGGAATATTTAAATTCGCTGGGCGACAGGGTTGAGCAGGCACTGGAAATGGAATCGCCAATGACTATTCAACTACACTATAGCGATGAAGATGTTGTTAATGCGTTTGCAACGCTGGGCGGTCATGTTTACCTGTACAAAGGGTTGCTGAGGCAGCTTCCCCATGAGAACGCGTTAACCATGTTACTTGCACATGAGTATTCTCACGTGCAAATGCGCCACGCATTGCGAGGTGTTGGTGGTGGTTTGGCGGTTGCTATTGGGGCCGCAATGCTGCCGGGTGGAGCCGGTGTGGAAGGTAAGCTCTATTCACTTGCAGGTTCACTCAGCAACATGAATTTTTCCAGGGATATGGAAACCGATGCAGACAGTAACGGTTTAAAGGCAGTTAATTCTCTTTACGGGCATACTGCCGGTGCCGATGATCTATTCGAGTTATTTATGGCACAACGTGCACGTACCGATACCGGAAAGCTGGATAGTTTTTTTTCTACTCATCCGTTAGACAGGGACAGGATAGAAGCGCTGGCGGAATTGTCGCGCGAGCAGGGCTGGCGCAGTGAAGGCGAGCTTACACCGTTGCCGGACGGTTTTTCCAAATGGCTTGAGGCTGCGAAATAACAGGTCTGTCAGGAAAGCTGTGCTTTTTTTGTTGTTGCAGGCAGCTCGAGTTCCGGTAAGTTGGAGGCGTCGTCGGGGCGCTGGATTGAATCGAGTTGAGCGCTGAGGTTGCTAATGCATTCGGTGGTTGATGCCAGCAGTGCGAGCAACTCATAGGTGCTTGCGCCGCCTTTGTCTAAATCTACCGCGGCACCGTTTAAACGTCTGATCAGCCGGTGCAGTCCATCGCAGGTGGACCGGGCCTCTTCTATTTTCGTCATGCGGTGCTCCTCGGTTCGGGCCGTTGTTATTATTATTTCGGCCTCAGTTTGCGACGCATTAATTAATCCTATAGCGCAGAACTTCCGGTTTGACAACTAATTGAGATTACTGATTGTGAAACTGACTGCGTATACTGTGATGAAGATTGAGTCAGTCGCATCGGTAGTTGATTTTGGCTACTGGTCGTTAAATCGATTTACCCGTGCGCCGATACAGTGCCGAGAACTCACCATAAGTTGCCGTGGATAACAGTGCATAACCCGGTAGGAAAACATTTTCGATCGATAAAGAGGGCAATTCGCAGGGTACGGTTAAAGCGAATTAATCCGGCGTTGGCTGCAAGATTGATTGCCAGAAGCTGTTATCGAATTGTTCGAGCACTGGTTGTGCTGGTGCTGCTGCTGATGGTTGCGATGCTGGTGATGCTGATCATTGCAAGCGGTACAACGATCAGAAAGCTGCGTGAGTTGATTGGTCGCAGACGTTTGCGTACCTGAGTAAGCTGCCGGGTTAGCCTGAGGTAACCGATCTGGCCAGTGCTTCTATTCCCTGCCAGTCCTGATTCGCGATCAAATCTGCAGGTGCAACCCACGAACCTCCCACGCAAAGTACGTTGCCAAGTGCAAGGTAGTCCTGATGGTTTTTGGCATTGACGCCGCCGGTTGGGCAAAACCTGAGTTCCTGATATGGCCCGCCCAGCGCTTTAAGCATTGATACACCACCGCTTTGCTCTGCCGGAAAAAACTTCAGGGTATGAATGCCGGCATTGATTGCTGCCAGTGCTTCACTGGCCGTTGCTATGCCTGGCAGATAGGGGATGTTGTGGTCTGCTGCTGCTTTAACCAGTGGTAAGTGAAACCCCGGGCTTACCATAAAGTCGACTTCATGCTTTGCACACTGCTCGAGTTGATCGAGTGTATTTACTGTGCCGGCACCGACTATCGCGCTATCGACGGCGGCTTTTATTGCGTCGATAGCGGCAAACGCCGCTGGCGTGCGCAAGGTGATTTCAAGCACCTTCAGGCCGCCGCGAGTCAATGCACCGGCAAGTTCGACAGCGGTATCCGGGTTGTCTATCACCAGTACAGGAATGACTGGAGCGAGCTCCAGTATTTCACGAGTGTTCATTGAATTTCCGGATTAAACAGCGAAAGTGCACCGGTTTCCGCGGTGCTGACGACTGCGCGCATGTTGCGAAACAGGTTTCTGCCGCAATCGAGTTGTGTGTCTTCTGGAACAGTAATGCTTTCGCGTTGCAGCCAGTCTTCATTATCTGCAACAACATTAAGCTCACCGGCATTGGCGTCGAGCCGGATAATATCGCCGTCACGTACCCTGGCAAGTGCGCCGCCATCGACGCATTCGGGGCTGACGTGAATGGCCGCCGGCACTTTACCCGATGCACCGGACATACGGCCGTCTGTTACCAGCGCCACTTTGTAGCCCGCGTCCTGCAGCACGCCAAGTGCAGGGGTGAGCTTGTGCAACTCAGGCATACCATTGGCGCGGGGGCCCTGATTGACCAGCACAGCAACAAAGTCCTGGTTAAGTTCGTCTGCTTCAAAAGCCTGTAAAAATGCTGCCTGACTGCTAAACACTTTGGCAGCCGCTTCGACAACTCGGTTGTCAGGCGCTACGGCGGAACTTTTGATTACTGCACGGCCTAAGTTGCCGCTGAGCAGGCTGATACCGCCGGTGTGATCAAAAGGGGCTTCGACGCTACTGATTATCGCCTTGTCGGCGCTTTCAAGGCCGGTTGGCTGCCATTCGATTTTTTCATCCACCAAATACGGTTGCTGGCGGAACCGGTCCATGCCGCGACCGAGAATAGTAAGCACATCGTTATGGATAAGCCCGGCATCGAGTAGTTGTCCGATCACGATCGACATGCCGCCCGCCGCATGAAACTGATTCACATCGGCCGAACCGTTCGGGTATACCTTGGTGATGGTTGGTACCACTTCGGATAACTCGCTGAAGTCAGTCCAGTCAACAATAATTCCTGCACAGCGTGCTATCGCAATGATATGCATGGTGTGATTGGTAGACCCGCCGGTGGCAAGTAAACCGACAATGGCATTGCATATGGCTTCCGGTGAGACGACTTCGGCCACCGGAATGTAGTCTTTACCGAGCGAAGTAATTTCCAGGCTGCGTTCGGTGGCGGCAACCGTCAATGCATCACGTATTTCGTTGCCGGGGTTGATGAATGCACTGCCGGGTAAATGCAGCCCCATCATTTCCATCAGCATTTGGTTGCTGTTGGCAGTTCCGTAAAAGGTGCAGGTGCCGGGGCCGTGATAGGACTGACACTCTGTTTTAAGCAGTGTTGTACGATCAATTTTGCCCTGCGCAAATTGCTGCCTTGCGATGGCTTTTTCAGAGTTTGGCAGGCCGGAAGTCATCGGGCCGGCCGGTGCGAACACAAACGGCAGATGGCCGAATTCGAGTGCGCCCATCAGCATGCCCGGAACAATTTTGTCGCAGGTGCCAAGGCAGATTGCAGCGTCAAATACATCATGTGAAAGGGCGATGGCTGTGGCCTGTGCAATGGCATCGCGACTGAACAGAGACAGTTCCATGCCGGCGCGCCCCTGGGTCACACCGTCGCACATGGCCGGCACTCCGCCGGCAAACAGCGCACTGCCTCCAACACCGGCAGCGGCTTTTTTTATGATATCGGGGAATCGATTAAACGGCTGGTGGGCGGAGAGCATCTCGTTATAGGCCGAGATAATACCCACTGTCGGGGTGCGCTCTTCGTGAAGAACCAGCTTTTCGTTAGGAGAAGCAGCCGCCACCGCATGGGCGAAATTCGTGCAGGAGAGCCGATTACGGCGGGGCTGATTCTGTTTGGACCGCTGTACGCGCTCAAGATAGCTGGAGCGGGTTTGGTCGCTTCGTTGCTGAATGCGATCAGTGACCTTACGTACCACCGGATTAATTTGCGTCATTAGTCGCGATGTAGCTCACGTCATCACTAATGCTGTAATAATACTACAAAAATATTGCCAATCAAGTGTTTTATCGTGTGTATTTGGTAAAACCAAGTCCTAAAACCCATAATTAAGAGGCTTTTTGCACAAACTGATTTGTAGTAAAACTACGAAAATAATGTAATATTGAATTCGGTACTTACCAAATACCGCGAAAATTCGTATCACGGAAACCCAATGTCCCAGTCAAACGATTACTCGCTGTCGCCTTTTGATCTTGTTCTGTTCGGCGGAACCGGCGACCTGGCTATGCGTAAGCTGCTTCCTGCCATGTATTTCAGGCACCACGAAGCACAATTGCCCGACCAGGGTCGGATTATCTGTATTGCCCGCAGTGATCTGACGACAGAAGAATTTAAATCACAGATGGCCGAGTCGATTCACCAGCACATTCAGGGTGAATTTAATGAGGACTCATGGACAACGTTCTGCGAGCGTATTCATTATCTGGGTATCGATATCACAGTGCAGGAGCAATATAAAAAGCTCGAACAACTGCTGGCGCCGCATCCGGATCGGATACGGGTGTTTTACTTATCGACAGCGCCAGGGCTATTTAGCCGGATTTGTCGCGGTGTTGCCGATGCCGGACTGGTTACTGACAACAGTCGGGTGGCGCTTGAAAAGCCACTGGGACGTGACCTTGAAAGTGCCGTCGCCATCAATGATGAACTGGCAGACGTGTTTAACGAAGAGCAAATCTATCGGATTGATCATTACCTTGGTAAAGAAACCGTGCAAAACCTGATGGCGCTGCGCTTCGGTAATTATCTTTTTGAGCCGGTGTGGAGAAGGGAACACATTAGCGATATTCAAATCACAATCGCAGAACAACTTGGCGTTGAGAGCCGGGCTGATTACTACGATCAGACCGGTGCAATGCGTGACATGGTGCAGAACCACCTGTTGCAGCTATTGGTCATACTGGCGATGGAACCGCCGGTCAGCATTCATCCCGATGCAGTCAGGGACGAAAAAATCAAAGTGCTAAGATCACTCAAACCGTTGCAGGGTCGCGATGTTCTCGACAACACAGTACGCGGACAGTATTCCGGCGGCACCGTAGACGGTAAGCCGGTGACTGCGTATAGAGAATCAAAAGGGGTTGCGCCTTCAAGCTTCACTGAAACATTTGTAGCAATAAAGGCGGAGATTGATTCGTGGCGCTGGCAGGGTGTGCCGTTTTTTCTTCGCACCGGCAAAAGCCTGCATGAAAGGCGTACAGAAATTGTTGTCAACTTCAGAAGTGTACCGCATTCGATATTTGATATGCCGCGTGTACCCAACCGCCTGATTATCCGCCTGCAGCCGGAAGAGATTATCAAGCTGCAGATTTTTGCCAAGGGGCGTGGTGATGAAATGCGTCTGCAGTCGGTAAACCTTGATCTTGACTTCAATGAAGCGTTTGAAAAACGCCAAATGATCGCATACGAAAGACTGCTGCTCGACATTATCAGAGGCAACCAAACTCTGTTTAATCATCGAGATGAAGTCACCGCTGCCTGGAGCTGGATTGATCCAATCATTGAAACGTGGGATCAGTATCAGGTTGAGCCTACGCCTTATGCAGCCGGCTCGTGGGGGCCTCCTGCATCGAGTGCATTAATTGCCCGGCATAACTGCGGCTGGATTGAAGAATGTTTATAACAGCGTTTTGCAACTGAAGCCCGTGATGATCGACGTGATGATCGTTAAGGCAATGCGGCAATGAATTGTTGTCGCTTTGCTAACCCTGCGGATAGTGTTCCATGCTCGACAGAATAAAGTCCGCCGACTCAACGCTCAGCCGCTCAGAGCGTAAAGTCGCTACACAGGTACTGCAAAACCCGGAGGCAATAGTAGAGGCATCGATTCAGCAGCTTGCACGGTTGTCGTCAGTCAGTGAACCCACCGTCGTGCGCTTTTGCAGAGCGATTGGCTGCGACGGTTACCACGACTTTAAGTTGCGACTGGCGCGCTCTATTGCCAGTCAGGATAAATTCTTTTTTCGCGACGTGACAGCAACTGACTCCAGCCGTGAGTTATCTGCGAAACTGATCGATTCTGCGATTGCCTCAATGCAGCACATTAGAAACCAGCTCGATCATCAGTCTGTCGATGCCGCCATTGATCTTTACTGCAAATGTGAGCGCGTTGAGTTTTACGGCTCCGGCGGCTCGGGGCTGGTGGCCGAAGATGCACAGCTTAAATTTTTCCGGCTGGGTAAGCCTGCAATTGCCTATGTCGATCCGCATGTGCAAAAAGCGGCAGCCTCATTGCTGGACAATCGTTCACTGGCGGTGGTGATCTCGTATACCGGTAAAAACAGAGATGTCATAGAAGCAGTTGATCTGGCCCGTCAGGCCGGGGCACCGGTAATTTCAGTAACGCGCACCGGGTCGCCGCTGGCTAAAATGTCTAACATTAATCTTAATGTCGATGTGGCTGAAGACAGCGATATGTTTTCGCCGCTGAAATCCCGCCTTGCACAAATGATGGTGCTGGATATTCTTGCCGTAGGCGTGGCGCTGCGCGGTGGTGATCAAATGATTGAGCAATTGGTACGTGCGACCGCTGCTATTGCAGATGAGTTTGTTGAGTAGCTTCTGCGCTATAACTTATCCAGGAATTGGTTGATCTGTGTTGCGACAGGAGCAGGTGTGTCCATATGCAGATGGTGGTTGCCGGGTACAGTTACCTGCGTCAGGTTTTTTACACATGCCGCCCGCTGTTGCAGGTGCCGGTGTTTGATCAGGTAACCGGTTTCAGCGATCACGCATAACACCGGGCAATCAATGGCGCTTAGTATCGACTGCACCTGTGCTTCGGTAAAGTAACTCGGTGATGCAGACTTGAGCTTTGCATCGAACGACCACTGCAATCCGTGCTGGGTGTTTTTTAACTGCCTTTCAACTATCAGACGTGCCGCCGGTTCGGTCATCGTTACGGCTTTCATTCTGACAGCAACAGCGTCTTCTATGGTTTTAAAAACCCGTTGATTGGGCGGTAATAGCATCTCGCGGTGAAACCGTACAAGCCGATCCGGAAGATCGGATTCGGGTTCTGAAATCGGTCCAAGTGCGTCGATTAGCATCAGGCTTTCGATCCGGTCGCTTTCGGCAACTGCGCACAATGGAGCAATACAACCGCCGAGTGAGTGTCCCAGCAGGTGAAAGCTGTCCCAGCCCAGTGCTGTTGCTACCTGTAAAACGTAATGCATGCTGCTGGCAACCGTATACGGAACGTGATTGCGGTAGTGGTCCGAACGACCGTGCCCCGGCAAGTCGATGGCGACAATATCGCAGTGGGTTAACAGCGGGTAAACAGGTGCAAAACTGTTCGCATTGTCGAGCCAGCCGTGAATACAAATTACCCGGGGAGTTTCTCCGCTGACATTATTCGGTGCAGATCTGAACCCGCGGATGGTCAGGTCGGCCAGTTCAATGTTGAGCAATTGCGCCTGTTTCATCATGTTTCCTGTTTAAACACGCAAATTTTTGACGCGACAGGCGTCAAGAACAAGTCGCCACTCTGGCACTCGCGTTGCGCTGAATACTTCAAGCTTGCAGCTCGGCCGTGCTGGCCACAGCAAAGAAAAGTGATTAAATATATCTCAAATATGCCTCAAATATATCTAGGGTGATTCACCAGATAAACTACATTTAACTGGCAACACTTTAATTTAGTGTCCTGATCAATGCGCAAACCTCGAAGAATGAAGTGCGGTAACGCCCAAACTAAAACAACGGCAACCGGTGTACGTGTTATATCGTTAGCCATCGCTACCTGTCTGCTGTCAATCTGTGTGCCGGTATTTGCCGACTCCGGGGCTGATTTCGATGGTGACGGTGTTCCGGATGTTCAGGATAAAGATCAGGATAACGACGGGCTGTTAAACGTTGAAGAAGGTTATCAATCAGTAGCGGCCGGCGAACTGTCAGTAGCACCAGATTACCAGTACCGTGCTAACGGAATAGAGGTTGGTGCAGACGGTACAACCGCAAGATATTCACTGACACACCAGAGCGCGCAATATTGGTGGCACGGCAGTGCAGTGAACTCGGCATCTGATGTCAGTTGGTCGGATCACGGTGATCTGGTAAAAATTCAGAACCTCGGTCCCGGTGTGTCGACAATACTTTGGAGTCTGCACCGTGATGATCTGTCGGTGCCGATCAATATGGATCTTGCTGTTTCCGATTTAGATGTGGAAAGGCTTGAAACCGTGATGCTTGAAGCATCGATGATAGTCGGGTACACACTATCACCTGCAACCACGGTCGATGTTGAATTCACCGCCGACGGTATGATCAGATTTGCTGCAGCGCGTCGTGGTGATGAAGCCGATGCGTCAGTGGTATTGCATATCCGCGATCGTGAC
>CAYZVB010000086.1:11133-17295 GCA_964481315.1 uncultured Granulosicoccaceae bacterium | reverse complement strand
ATTGTAGATCGCATGGATATCAGGGTCGTTGAGAAGGGACTCGTACTCTCCGTATGCCTTTTCAATATTCAGCTGTTTTGCTGCTTCAGTTGCGGTCTGTTCATTTCTCGACGCAATGGCTGCTACACGGCCACGCTCGCACTGCGCGATAGCAGGTATCACTTTTTCAGTACCGATTTTCGCCGTGCTTAACACACCCCAGTTAACGCTGCCTGCCATAGTGATCTCCGTCCGCTTACGTGCTGTGATTGATTAGCCTGTCAGTTTAACTGATCGTGAACACGATTGTGCTACTGGCAGACTGCGGCAAATGGCACTTCAAAAAAGGCCATGCCACACCCGGAAGTTGGCCACTCCGCTACAGGAAATGCCGGTTATTCAGCAGCCTGCCGATAGCAGCAGCGCGTTTGTCAGATGACCTGCTCAACGGCGGCTTCAAGCGCATCCAGCGCAGCGTCGAGCTCGCTTTCGGTGGCAATAAACGGTGGCGCCAGCAACACATGATCACCGTTTTTTCCATCCCGGGTGCCGGCCATCGGATAACAAATCAAGCCGTTATTAAAAGCTGCCTTTTTTAATTTACCTGCAATGCCAAGAGACGGATCGAACGGTTGCCTGGTCTCCCGGTCGGCAACAAACTCAATACCGCGGAACAACCCGCGCCCGCGAACATCACCGACATGCGGATGTTGGGCAAACCGCGTCTGCAGTGCTGCATGCAAATACTCGCCACGTGCGTGTACCTGATCGGTGAGATTATTTTCTAGCATCTCAGACACCACAGCATGTGCAGCAGCAGCGGCAACAGGGTGTCCGAGGTAGGTGTGCCCGTGCTGGAAAAAACCGCTGCCGTTCTCTATGGCATTGTAGATTTTATTGCTGCACATCATGGCACCAATCGGCTGGTAACCGGCGCCAAGCCCTTTGGCAATACACAAAATATCCGGTGTAACACCCTCTGCGTCACAGGCAAACAAATGCCCGGTACGGCCCATGCCGCACATCACTTCATCAAGAATAAGCGGTACATTATAACGATCACAGATTTCCCGAACGCGGCGGAAATATCCCTCGACTGCCGGCACCGCCCCCAGCGTCGCACCAACAACCGGCTCTGCCAGAAACGCCATGACCTTGTCTTCACCCAGGCGCTTTATTTCGGTTTCAAGCTCAGCGGCAACGCGCTCACCGTATTCTTCCAGGGTTTCTACCTGTTGACGTTCAGCATATTCGTAACACGGTGCAATATGAGAAACATCTACAAGCAACGGCGCAAACTGCTGTCGACGCCATTCATTACCACCCACCGCAAGTGCGCCCAGCGTGTTGCCATGGTAACTCTGGCGCCGTGCAATCAGGTGCTGCCGCTGCGGTTCACCGTTTTCTATGTGGTACTGTCTGGCGAGCTTAATCGCGCTTTCAACGGCCTCAGAACCACCCGACACAAAATACACCCGATCAATATTTGCCGGTGCATTGGCCACCAGCAGATCTGCCAGTGCCTCAGCAGGTTGTGAGGTAAAGAAGCCGGTATGTGCAAAAGCCAGCTGATCAAGCTGTTCGATCATTGCGTCTTTAACGCGCTGATTGGAATGACCAAGGCAGGACACTGCCGCCCCGCCGGAACCGTCAAAGTAGCGCTTGCCGTTTTCATCAATTAAGAAACAACCGTCGCCTGCGACAGCAGTCGGAAAATCGGTGTGACAATGACGGGGAAAAACGTGAGACATCAGAGATTGTCCTCAGACAACTTGGCGTGCGTACAAGTGCGATCTTTGATCACTGCAACACCGGTGTCAACACATTCCGACAGTAGTTTTTTCCTGTAACCGCGATGCGCGCCCGGTGCTGGAAAACACCGGACAGTTTAATCTTGTGTCAACTTACTTCGGCAAGCGTTGGCAGATCAGCACCGCTGCGGGTACAGGTAATGCCGGCGGCTTTGACAGCGAATGTCATACAGGCATCCAGATCGACGGCACCCTGAATCTGTGCACCGTCTGCAAGATGGTTTTCTGCGGTAAGCCAGTGAAGAATAGCAGCTTGAAAAGTATCCCCGGCACCGACGGTATCGACCACCGCTACCGACACACCCGGCACATTGGCCACCTCACCTGCGGCGGTAAAGCCACTGGCGCCGTCGGGCCCGCGGGTGATGAACACCAGCTGTGCGCCGTGCCCCAGACAATCAGAAACAAATTGATCTTCGCGATTTTTACCCAGCAACGTGGCAATGTCTTCGTCACTGGCTTTAATAACGGCGGCACTCTTTGCAAACCCGTGAAATACATCGCGCCATTTGTCGACGTCGGGTTCTATGGTCGGTCGCAGGTTCGGGTCGTAGCTGATCAGCCGGCTTTCAGACTCTCTTGCTGCCAGCGCCATCAGTGATTCGGAGGTTGGAGATACTGCCGTACTATAAGAGCCGAAGTGCACCACCCTGATCTCAGGCGCCAGTGCTTCCGGCAACTCTTCAGATTCAATACTGACATCGGCAGTGTTATCGGTGTAGAACACATAGGCCGCAGAGCCGTCTTCCTGTGTCTCTACAATAGCGAGCGTGGTGTTCAAATCAGACTCAAGACAATGGCTGACATCGATGTTGTTCTGTTCAAAATGCAGGCGCATACGCTGACCAAACAGATCAGACGACAGCTTGGTAAAGTAGCGTGAATGATGCCCAAAGCGCGCCAGCCCGGTAGCCACATTCATTGGTGAACCACCAACATGCCCGGTAAGCTCCACTGAAGTTCCACCGGATTTACCGGCAAACATATCGAACAACGCATCACCGCAACACAAATACAATGAACTACCCTCTTGTTGAAATAAAAGTCATTAACGCATCATTATAACGCGACCAGTGTTCGATCTGTGGCAAATGCCCGCAGTCTTCATAAATGTGCCACTCACCACCGAAGGCTTGCTGGTCAGACTGGTTTATCGGATTGATAACATCCTGCATTCCCCAGAACACCTGCCGCGGGATGTCACCTGCAACCAGAGAAGCCACAGCACTGCCAAGTTCGGTTGCGCCGGTCTGATGATCATCTGCCTGCTGTACTGCTGCACCTGCAATCTGAAGGTTATCGCGTACCCCGGTGCGTTGCATATGATTGCGTAGGTGCTGCACCACCTGATCGGAAATCAGTCTTTTATTCACCACCATCGATTGCAGCAGTGCCTTGATTTCATTATCACTGGCAGGTTGTGTTATCGAGTTGATAAATGCACTGCTTACCCCCTGCCCCAATCCTACCGGTGCTACCAGAGAAACCGAAAGAACCGGTAGCAGCGAAGCGCACAGCATGGCAACTGCACCACCGGCGCTGTGCCCCACAAGATGACATGGCACAGAGGTATCGATAACGTTTGCCACCTGCGTTGCCATGCCGGATAACGTTGCCGCACAAGGCACCGCATGCGATGCGCCATGCGCAGGCAAATCAATGCCGTATACCGAAAAAGCGCTGGTCACTGCCGGTACGTTTGCCACCCAGCTTTGGCTGTCGGCAGCAAAGCCGTGAATAAAATAGACCGGCTGACCACTGCCACCCCAGTTTGTGACTGAAAGCATGAGCAGATTATTCAATCATGCCCAGTTCCTGCCCCTCTTCGATAAGGTCGTCAACCTCGACCAGCTGACTGATCAGTTTACCGCTCGCAGGCGCTTCAAGCTCCATCGATACCTTCGGTGTGGTGACTAACACCACAGGCTGACCCGCCTCGACCGTATCACCGGTCTTCACCAGCCATTCATCAACTTGCGCTTCGGTGGCTTCGTTGCCGAGACTTGGCATTACAATGGGTGTTGTCATAGTAGTTATCTTATTAAATTCCGAGTGGTGACAGTGACTGTGTATCAAACTCACGCTTCGATTGTACGACGATACCGGCCTCAGGATAAAACGCATGTGCCACCAGCGCGAGAATGTCGCTGCTCTGTGGAAAATAACTCGATTCCATTTCCGCACCGGGCACAATCCAGTTTGGCGCACCCAGCACCTGCGGCGCTGCTTTCAGCGATGAAAAAGCATAACGGGCAATGTTAGCTGCCAGCGTGCAGGCAAAGCTGCCGCGTTCACAAGCCTCGCTAATAATCATGATGCGTCCGGTTTTCTCTACCGATTTAACGACTGCATCATAGTCAAATGGCACCAGCGTGCGCGCATCGATAACCTCAGCCTGCAAATTGTACTGTTCGGCAAGTACCCCGGCTGCCTCAAGTGCGGGATACAAACACGGACCAATGGTGAGCAAAGTTACCGCGTCGCCACTGCGCTTAATATCTGGTTGTCCAAAAGGCAATTGATAATATTCGACAGGGACACCGTCCCGGTGATGCTGCTCTGTGGCATCGTAGAGTCGCTGACTTTCAAAAAACACCACCGGATCATTGGATGAAAGTGCCGTTGCCAATAACCCTTTGGCATCATAAGGGGTGGTCGGGTACACCACCTTTAAACCAGGTATATGTGCTACCAGCGACGACCAGTCCTGCGAATGCTGCGCGCCGTACTTGCTGCCAACTGAACATCGCAGCACCACCGGCAACTGCAACCGCGCCCCTGACATCGCCTGCCACTTGGACATTTGATTAAAAATTTCATCACCGGCACGGCCAATAAAATCTGCGTACATCAGTTCAACCAGTGCACGGCCGCCCTCCATTGCATAACCCACAGCAGAAGACACAATAGTCGCTTCAGATATTGGTGAGTTAAACAGGCGGTGATTTGGAAATATATCTGACAGGCCGCGGTAAACGCCGAAAGCACCGCCCCACTCGCGACACTCTTCACCATAAGCGATCAGTGATTCATCGCGCAGCATATGGTGCAGTACTGATTCAAACAGCGCATCACGCAACGTAATTGCACGCATTGGTGACAGCACTTTGCCATCTTCATCACAACCGAAGCGCGCCTTTTTTGAGTTTTGTCGAAGACGGCTGCACGAAGAAAGATCAAGGTCAGCTGCAGGCAGTGCTTCAAAATCCATACTTTGGTTATTGAACATTAATCCGCCAATCATTGACGGTGGCTCAACCAGTGGTGCATTGCCGGTGTCTGCAGCAGCACTGAGCACCCTTGTGATGAGCGCTTTTACCTCTTCCTGCATATCGTTAAAGTCGCTGCCGCCAATTAGCCCTTCATTCTGCAATGCAGTGGCATACCGCTCTATGGCATCGTGTTCCTGCCATGCTTTCATTTCTTCCCGCGACCGATACACATTGGCGTCTGTGGTGGAGTGCCCCGAGTACCGGTAACACTCAACATCAAGTAACGCCGGCCCTGCTCCATCGAGTAACAACTGACGTTTGGCGGCAACTGCATCGGCAACCGCCAGCGGGTTGGTGCCATCAACCGTTTCTGCATGCAGTGCATCAGCATTAATACCGGCGGCTATGCGTGACAACCGGTCCCATGCCATGGTTTCACCTATGGTCTGTCCACCCATTGCATAGAAGTTATTGTTAAAATAAAAAAGCGTGGGCAGTCCGGCAGATTCCGAGTCGTTCCATAACGTGCCGTACTGCGCCATGGCAGCAAAGTTCATGGCTTCGAAGGTTTGCCCGCAGCCGGTAGATCCGTCACCGGTAACACTGACGGTAATACCGTCTTTGGTTTTCCGTTTGTACAAACCGGCACCCGCGGCTATACCCGCTGACCCACCCACAATTGCATTATTCGGGTAGATTCCAAACGGTGTAAAAAAGGCGTGCATACTACCGCCCATACCGCAGTTAAAGCCGGTAGAACGCATGAGTACTTCGGAAAGAAAACCAAACAACAGAAAATTCTCTGCGAGTGTTTTACCATCACCGCCAAGGCATTTTTCAGTGGCTTGCAACAACGCACTGTGCTGCATCATTTTCTCGCCTAACAGATTGTCACTGCAGTGCTCTATGGCGGTCAGCCCTTTGGCAAGCGCCTCGCCGTGACTGCGATGGTTGCCAAAAATATGATCGTCAGGCGTGAGTGCCAGTGCCAGACCAACTGCCGATGCCTCCTGCCCTATGGAAAGATGCGCAGGCCCCCGGTAAACACAGGCAACTCCCTCGTATTCACCGCGGCTGCGAATCGCAATGAGCATGGTTTCAAACTCGCGTAACACCAGCATGTGCCGAAGCACTGTGACAAGCGTCGAATCGCTGCGATG
>CAYZVB010000086.1:0-11123 GCA_964481315.1 uncultured Granulosicoccaceae bacterium | reverse complement strand
CGCTCCTGCGCAAGCGTTTTACGATATGCGTAGACAGGTATTTGCGGAAACTCCAGAGACATGGTCTGGTCGTATCGCGACGGTGAAATCTCTATGGATTTAGGCATGCAGGCAACTTTTTCCGGTGCTGGTTGCGCATTCTAACCTAAACACGATTCACACAGTGTCAATCACTCACAGTGCTGGCAATGGGCAGTGCTGACAATGGAATCAAATTTAAGGCGTTCTGCACAGGCACCGAACAGCGCTACCGAACAATCACCAACAACGCGGCAATATCCGACTCGAAGATGATTAGCCAACCCTACCGGAAAAAAACACACCAGCCTGCTGCAAACCATTAACCAATTGTTAGGTAGTCGTTACAAAAAAACTGTTTTACCTGCGTTTTTTATTACGTAATTGAATGGTTCAAAAATCACGTATTTCATGTGCTAACTTCATCGGCCGCTAAAACACCTGAACCCGCATGCAATCACTAATTGCTGTATCGGCTGTACTGGTCTCCACCGCTTTCGCAACCGGCTCCGTGTTCGCGTCAGAGTCGCAAAATGAAACCGTTACGCTGAACATTATGAACAGCAGCAACCCGGACAATGTCTTTGCGATTAACTGGCCACCGGTACAGCATGTTAACCCGTTTTCTGATGAGAACGTTCGCTATGAAATCTGGCACAACGAAGCACTGCTCGACACAGTGACAAGTACTCGTTACACGATCAAAGTGTCGGAACTATCTGAACGAGTCGGATGCATCAGCATTAGAGCGGTACTTGGCAATACATACAGCAGTCATTCTGCTCCTGCATGCTTTTTTATCGCTGAGAACTAAACGGTACCGCTACACCGGGGCTGCACTGCCGCGTGCACAAAGGCTCTCGACCATCGCCATCACCGCGTGCTTCTGATCCTGCAGCGACATCGATGCAAGGCGTGTTTGTTCACCGCCTTGCTGGTGGCACTGCAACACATCGACGACCTGTGAAGGCATGTAGGGCAGGTGAATAAAACCACATAAACAATTGCGTGCACTTGTCTAACAATAATCCAGTGCGTGATACATAATCGCATTGCAAAGGTAGGTTCCGGCTGACTCTGACAACCTGGCCGGAACGCCACAGCCAAGCACTGCGTGCAACAATTGTTCGACCGGCAACGTGGCTTCATATGCGGCAGGTCCTCCTGCGACTATCTCGCCGCAGTATTGTTCTCCGGCATTATCGGCAATCTCGAACCTTGAATAATTGGCAGCAAGTCTTTCAATGCGAACCACACTTTCACCCGGTGACAAACCAAGACATAAAACCGCTGCAGGGTTAAAAGAATCAATCAGCGACACCACGTTGTTGCGAATGTTGTGATTAGTCACCGGCAACACCCGCGACACCACCTGCCAGCCGGCGGTCTCATATCCGTCAATCGATTTCGCAATTTCAGCGGAAGGATTATCGGATCGACCGCCGTAACCCTCGAAACCAGTAACAAGAATTTTATTCATGACAGAAATACGTTAGTAAATAGCTAAACAAGGTTTAAGGCGTGCTGCAACACATGTTTGTAGCGCTCCACAAGAGCCTGCCCGGTATAGTGCGTGACATCGGGTACAGGCGGCAAGCCGTCCTGCAGCAAATTATGTAACAGTGCTGTTAGTGACTCGACTTCATTGTGTGGATCGTACATTAGTGATGCAGGAATATACTCAGGATACGCTACCCGCTTCGGAGCAACCGGCACACAACCACAACAAATTGCCTCCAGCATACTGAGCCCCTGAAAATCGTGGGCGGCAGTCGACACAACAATATCAGCCTGCGAAAGCACTTGATGATAATCATCGACAGGTAAATAACCCCAGTTTGCAATATGTTTTGCAAGCTTAACTTTCGCCTCATCGAAACAAGCAGGCACGGTGCGAAATGATTGCCCGACAACATGCAGTCGGAAGTGGTGCCCCTGTTCGGACAGGCGCGACATACTGTGGAAAAATATTTCCGGCTGTTTGTCATATTCCCACCGATGGTTCCAGACTATCTCAGGCGGTAACGATTTTTTTTTAGTCTGTCTGGTCGGAGTTACAGTAATCGGAACCGCAAGTGTCTGTGCGTTGCTTTCACACTGATCCAGCAGATTCGCTTTCACACCATCGGGCATTTTCTTAAACAGCGCTTTTGCACCGGCAAAAAAAGTGTGGCGATTATAGTCGGAATTAAACAACAGTTTGTCTGCCGCGAGTGCGGTAAACACGGAATTTAGTTGTGCGTTAATGATGTTGCTTTTGTGGCGATGGTTTTCACTCAACGGATAGGCAAACTGGTTTTCATGGCAGTAAACCACCGTCGGCACGCGCGCCAGTGACGGCATTAGCCCTCGCAACGTAGCCAGATCAGTCATCGAAGTAGCAACAATCAAATCATAGTGTCTATCAAGAATTTCCCGATGGTGAGTGATGTAGGTCAGCGCATTACTTCGGACTCGCCAGTAGAAGTGCCGGTCGGCAAGTGCGACAACTGTCCACTGATATTCGCCAAGAGTTCCGGTCAGCCAGTTTCGCCAGTACCGATGGCTGGCAGCGTCATACGCAGACAACAACAACACTGAAGGTTTAACGGCCAAAGTTGCTTCCGGTAACAGGCAAGTCCCCCACAGCATAACAGGCACATCGTCGATCCAGATCAACACAAGTGCCTGCGCGCCTGCCGACAAAAAGAATTTCCATCATGAATCCATACATAGGAAGCAAATTATTATCGGAATACATCTCACCTATGCGTAATTCGCCAAAAACCACCTTAAAAACCTGCATCTTCGGCTAAATCCGCTTAGTTTGTCGACTCTACAACTTGCAATGGTAATGTTTAATTAATTGGCAATCTGTAACACATTTATTACTATCGCCAAAAAACATTACAAATAATTAACAATAATAAAGGATGCTGTTGTGGGGTACACCAAGCAAGTATTAGCTTTTTCCCTGTTAGTTCTCTCAGGGCCTGCCCTCTCCTCCGTACCGGTCTGCGCCTCATCTGCCAGCGATGAAGACAATGACGGTTGGGGATGGGAAAATAACCAAACCTGCATTGTCGACGCCAGTACAAGCAATCAATTCTCCCGCACACGCGACGACCGACCGGTATGCCAAAACAGTGCGAGCGACCCGGATGGTGACGGCTGGGGCTGGGAAAACAACCAGACCTGCGATGCAACAGGCTCTACCGACAACGACAACAACAACAACAACAACAACAACAACAATAACAACAACTCGAACAACAACAATGGCAAGCCGGTCTGCGAGTATGACTCCGACCCTGACGGGGATGGCTATGGCTGGGAGAACAATGCGTCGTGCATCGTCGGCGATAACAGCGACCCGGACCCGCAGGATAAAAAAGATAACAACTACCGGGCGTCGGATATTACCGATCTGGTTCTGGTTACCGGACAATCAAATACCCTCGGTGCCAACACTTCGGTAAACGCCAGTCAGGATTCACCGCATCCGCGGGTATTTGCGTACACCGATGAAGGGTGGCAGAACGCTGCGCTTTACCAGACATGGGACCGGAACTCGAACCCCGGTGACGGTAATAAAAGCAGCTTTCCAAACAATGTTCATAACAATTTCGCGCTGCATTTTGGAAAGACGCTCGCCGACAAAGACTCGGCACGGGTTGTCGGATTTGTACTGGTATCTGAACCCGGTGAAGGCATAGCGCACTGGGATAACAATGCCGCGGGCATGAAACGGGTAGAGAGCAAGGTACTGGATGCAATAAACGAACTCTCGCACAAGTCGCGTATCGACGGCATCCTGTGGCACCAGGGCGAAACAGACTGGTTGCTTGAAGGCACATCCGACCCCGACATCAGCAACGCACCAAAAGATTATTACCCGCAAAAACTCAACGCGCTGATTAACAACCTGCGCAATAAATCGTGGGCCAGATCGTCAACTCCGTTTATTTGCGGTGAAACGGTATCGGCCACTGGCGTCAACACTCACCTGATGGCACTCAACCATGACAGCGACAGTAATACCGCCTGTGTGGAAGGTTTCGGGTTATCGTCCAGAAACGATGGTGCGCATTTCGACGCACCGGCACTGCGAACAATCGGTGCCCGTTATGCAAACCGCTACTACGATATGACGAAGTAAGCTGCTTAATGCAGTAAGTCTGGGGGAGGAAAGCAACTGCCCGGGCATAGCCCGGGCAGACCTGCTAGTTGTTGCTAACGATCGCGTCGATTTCAGTATCTTCCGGAAACCGCGCTGTTTGCTTCTTCGAGAACAGCAATTCGCCGTCACGAACAATTTCGAAAACGCCTCCGGCTCCTTCAATTAAGCTGACTTCCGCGCCGTCGATAGTCATAAGTCGGTCTCTCACACGGAGAGCTGTCGGCTTATAGTTTCACTGCACGCAATATTCGATAGAAAATTTCATCTTTCTCCCGTCTTGTTGTTTTAGCCTGGCTGTGCAGCATATTGCATCACACAGCAAATTTCATCAGACATACTACCGCATTTCGAGCATACGCTATTGCGCAGTCTGCAGATTCCATTGTTTAGCATAGTATCCGTTAAGCGCCAGCAACTGATCGTGGTTACCCTGCTCTACAATCCGCCCCGCCTCCAGCACTACGATATTGTCTGCGCCAACCACCGTCGACAACCGGTGTGCAATTACCAGCACCGTGCGACTGGTTGATATACGATCGAGCGAGCGCTGAATTGCAGCTTCGGTTTCGTTATCGACGGCACTGGTGGCCTCGTCCAGTATTAATACCGGCGGATCTTTTAAGATCGCCCTTGCCAGTGAAATGCGCTGGCGCTGACCACCCGACAACCTCACACCACGCTCGCCCACTTCAGTCTGCAATTGCTGCGGCAGTTGCTCAATAAATGACCAGGCCTCCGCTGCCACTGCGGCCTGTATGATTTCTGCCTCAGTAGCATCCACGCGACCGTAGGCAATGTTTTCACCAATGGTACCGTCAAACAAAAATGTATCCTGACTGACCAGCCCGATCATTTGCCGCAGTTGTCTGCGTGACATCGACTCGACCGGGATACCATCAAATACAATGCTGCCGTTGTCGGGCTCGTAAAAGCGCAGCAGCAACTTAACCAGTGTCGACTTACCGGACCCGGTGGTGCCAACCAGGGCAGTGGTACTACCGGCAGGCACTTGCAGGTTAAAGTCAATCAGGCCTGCGCCAGACTGTTTATAAGTGAACTGTATATCGCTGAACCCAAGCGCACCTGCCGCAGACACTGCAGCCACTTCAGATTCTGCGATAGACACCGGACTTTCCTGATTGATTAGCGCAAGAATCCTCCGCGTGCTGGCCATCGCACGTTCGTACAGATCAATAGTTTTTGCCAGATCAGTTAACGGCCACAATAAACGCTGGGTAAGAAAGACCAGTACCCCGTAGGCACCGACATTCAATTCTCCTTCAAGCGCCAGAAATGCACCGTACACGAACGTGAAAAGAAAACCGGCTAGAATCGCCATTCGAATAACCGGAATAAACGCTGAGCTCACCGCAATGGCTTTGCGATTCGCGTTAACGTACTGCTCGCTAAGCGCTTTCAGAGCAGCTGATTCGCGTTGTTCAGCGGTGTACGATTTGATTGTTGTCATACCGCCGATATTGTTCGACAACCTGTCAGCCAGACGACCTACCTGCAAACGAACATCGGCATACAGCGGTGCAGCCCGACGCAGAAAAAAAAACGCACCCCAGACAATCACCGGTATCGGTGAAAACGCCAGTAGTGCAATGGTAGGTGACAGGTAAAAAAACACACCACCAACCAGTACCACAGTAACAAAGGTTTGAATGAGATCATTGACACCGCCGTCCAGAAACCTTTCGAGCTGATTGACATCATCATTCAGAATAGATACCAGCTCACCCGAACTGCGATGTTCGAAGTAGGCAAGCTCCTGTTGTTGCAGGTTGTCGTAGGCGTCCTGCCTGAGTTCAGCCTGCAGTCGCTGTGCAAGATTGCGCCATAAAATCAGATGGAAGTACTCGAACAACGACTCCCCGGCCCACACCACAAAGGTCAGTACGGCCAGCGCTACAATTTGCGCTGCGGGCGTGGCAAAACCTAACGATGCGATAAAGCTGCTTTGCTGATTAACCACCACGTCAATGGCAATGCCGATCAATATCTCCGGCATCACATCAAACACTTTGTTAATTACCGAGCACAGCGCGGCCAGCAGAATTCGCGGGCGGTGCTTTTTGGCATATCGCAACAGGCTGAGTAACGCCCGCAGGCTGTGCTCAGGAGCGCCGGTATCAGATTGCGCTGAGTCGGATGAAGGTGGCGTCGTTGTGTCCGGACTGGTCACCGGCACCTACACATTGAGCAACAGGTGCTCTCGTTCCCACGGGCTTATAACGCGCAAAAACTCCTTATATTCTTCTCGTTTAATCGCCGAATACACACTACTGAAGGTCTGACCGAGTATCTCCTTGACCTGTTCATTGCTTTCATACAGATCAAGTGCCTCGATAACCCCCACAGGCAGCGAGCGCGGCAGGTTGTAGGCTTCAGTTTCTATCGATTCGCGCGCTTTGACTTTATCGACCATGCCAAGGTAGCCACAGGCAAGACATGCCGCCATTGCCAGATACGGATTGGCATCCATGCCGACTACGCGGTTTTCCACACGGCGCGCCTGCGGCGCTGAGACAGGGACACGAATACCGGTGGAACGATTGTCGGTACCCCACTCAAGATTGATCGGTGCAGAAGCATCGGGCACCAGACGCCGGTAACTGTTGACATACGGCGCGAGGATACATACAACTGAATGCAGCAGCGTTTGCTGCCCGCCGATAAAGTGGTAGAAATGGTCACTGGGCTGATCATTCACATCATTAAATATATTTTCACCGGTGTGGATATCGACCACACTCTGATGCAAATGCATGGCACTACCCGGCTGGTCTTCCATCGGCTTGGCCATAAACGTTGCATAGCAGTCGTGCCGCAATGCCGCTTCACGTATGGTCCGCTTAAACAAAAACACCTGGTCTGCCAGGTCGACCGGGTCACCGTGGTTGAGGTTAATTTCCAGCTGACCAGCACCGCCTTCCTGCATCAGCGTGTCTATTTCAAGGCCCTGGGCCTCGGCAAAATCGTAAATGTCGTCGACAACTTTTTCGTACTCATCGACGCCGCTAATACTATATGCCTGACGACTGACGCCACGCCTGCCGCTGCGTCCTACAGGGGGGCTTATTGGATCATCGGGGTTAATGTTGCGCTTGGTAAGATAAAACTCCAGCTCCGGCGCGACAACCGGTCGCCAGCCTTTCTCATGATACTTTTCAAGCACTCGCTTTAAAACGTTACGCGGAGCAAAACCAACCGGTAGTTCGTCCTGTGTCTGGAGATCGTGAATAACCTGCATGGTGACATCGGACGTCCACGGCACGGCACGCGCCGTCGCGTAGTCGGGCACCAGCACAAGATCCGATTCAGTCCACGCATTGGGAATATCAACTTCGGCATAGTTGCCGGTAATGGTCTGATAAAAAATCGACGATGGCAGAAACATTCGCTGCGCACGAAAGAACTTGCGCGCAGGCATGGTTTTACCGCGCCCGATGCCAACGATGTCGGAGACTATGCACTCGACTTCTTCAACACGACGACTGTCGAGCCACTCATGCAATGCGTCGGGCAGCGCAATAGACTGTGCGTTATCTGCCGACTTGTCTGTCGGATAGGGTGAGGCAGGTTTCACGATGAAGGTTTTATCTTGTCAAACAACACAGTTTATTCGCAATAGCAGTTTTTTAAACTGCTGCTATTCCGGTACTGCAACAACCGCAGTTGCCTCAAGCTCGATTCCATTACCGGTAAAGTCTACGCCGTATTCAATGGTCCCTTTTGGGTACGACTCCATGTATTTCATTGCCGCGTCGACTTCATCGGAGTCCTGTCCGAGCATATCCATTACCGGCGTTACTTTGTCGATAATTTTTCTGGTGTCGACCATGGTGCGAAAGAAACCCGGCTCGTTGTTGCTGCCGAGGCGACTGATAAAGTCTGCCGCCTTGCCACCACTAAACAATACAATATTGTTTTCCTTCACGGCGGCTTTAAACTCGACACCCGGCGGCATAGGTACCGGCAACATAGAGTTAAGTGAGATCTCTGTGCCGTCGATCGGCAGTTCTGCCAACATCGCAAGCTGCGGCATCATTTGCAGCGTCTGCACCAGCAAGGCCGGATCGACTGCTGTAATGGTTACTGCCGTGTCTACACCTTTAATAGGATCAGACGAGCCCGAGGTATCAATATCGAGATCAAAGATATTCAGTGAAATACCTTCCACACCGCGGGCCAGACCACCGAACATGACCATCCCCATTGAGGCAGCGCTAAGGTCGGCCTGCGATGCTTCGTTAAGCTTGTTAAGTAACGGACACTCATAGCGCAGTGAAGCAATAATACTGGTCATCTGACCGATCACCTGGGTAAGTCTGTCGACTGATATCCCAAGACCCATAGAAAACATTGGCTGCTCGGGCGACTGCGACGCCGGCATTACTCCTCTCATCAGCTGCAGTGTTTCCAATAGCTTTTCATGCCGTACTTCCGCTGCGGCGTGACTAACGTAGCTTAGTTGATCACCGTCAACATCAAATTGTCTCGCACCCATGACCAGTTGCGGCCAGTTGTCAGAGATTGACTGGATTTCACTTCGGCATGGCTCGCTGCGCATCACCTGCAGCATTGCCAGTTGATCCTGTTTATCTTTCGCCAGCGCTTCAATGTCTTTTATTGCTGCCGAGCTGTCGGTAGTGAGAATATCTGTGATCACTTCAAAGTCGAAAAATGCAGCATAGAGTTCGCCGTAGCCCCAGCGTTTGCGAAGCTCTTTTAACTTGCCCGACTGTTCAATTGACTTCGACGGTTTGGTAATACCCAACACCCGGTCAACCAGCGCAGCGTCTTTGGTGTCGCTTACCAGTGTAATAATCAGGTCATCGTCGTTAGTCGCTACAATGACGCCCGGGGCCGTATCTGCATTGCTCTCCTGCTTTGTACCGGTACCTTGCTCTGCGTTGTTGTCGGCATTGTCGGATTCGGTGTTGTCGTCGCCCGACTGTTCACCGTCAGCCGGCTTCTGCGGCAGACTGCCTTCACCGTAGTAGCGGATACTAAAACCCTCGCGCTCAAGCGACGCGGGCTTGAGGTCATGTTCTTTTTCGAGTGCTGTCAGCGATGCATTGAATTTTTCAGGGTTATCGACTTTGACTCGCATAACCGGATATATGCCAACCGAATAGGTACTGAAGTGAACTGATTCTTCCAGCCCCCACTCCGGCAGTACTTTGTCGAGATTGCCCACTACCTCGCTCAGCGAATCGAGCATTTCGCGGACGTCATCATCCATATCATCAGTTGACGGGAAAGCTCCGGTAGGCTGAAACGCCATCATGTGTTTTATTGGCATACCTTCGCCGGTACCCATGTAAAACGGTGTGTCAGCCGGTATGTAGACATTGTGCTCACTCGCGACAGCATTGCCGGCAACGGCAAAGCCCGCCACAGCAACGAGACACGCGGCGATACGTTTTCCAACTACGCCTGTTTGTAACATCAAAATTCTCCTGGGCTGATACAATCGACACTGGTTGGTCCATGGTATTGAAGTCGCCAATAAAACGCCACCAGTAGAGGTACAGAGTTGTAGCGGTAATACAGCGAGAATCGAACCACACACACGCGAGGTGATCACTGATGCCAAAATATCATGTAGAAAAATCTCTATTAATTGACGCACCCACCGATTCTGTAGAAGCGCTGACAAAAGATTTCAACCGCTGGCCGGAATGGTCACCGTGGTTGTGTATGGAACCGCAGGCAACGGTATCTGTGCATGGCGCACCGGGTCAGCCGGGGCACGGGTATTCATGGAGTGGCACGGTTGTAGGCGCGGGTGAAATGCAAACCACCGCGCATGACAACGGCGTCCACAACATGGATTTAACGTTTATCAAACCGTGCAAGTCCACCGCCAAAGTCTCGCTCGATATTAAACCGGTCGGCGACAACCAGACCTCGGTTACCTGGCACATGTGGAGCGGGTTGCCGTTCTTCATGTTTTTTATGACCAATACGCTGAAAAGCATGATTGGAATGGACTACGAACGCGGGCTAAAAAAGCTCAAAGAGCTCGCAGAAACCGGCACGGTTAATTCAACAATTGAAGTACACGGCGTGGTAGATATCCCGGAAACGCACTATCTGGGCGTCAGCGCAGACAGCAGCATGGAGCAGCTTGGGGATTCCATGGCGAAAACTCTGCCACAGGCCTACCATGCAGTTGCTGAAAAAAACCTGCAGACCACCACTGTACCGGCCGGTGCTATTTACAATGACATGAACATCAAAACCAGTCACTGCCGCTATACAGCGATAATTCCGTTAGCTGCAAAAGCGCAGGCCGACAACAGTTTTGTTTGCGACACCATTGCCGCCGGCAAGGCACTGAAGGTGACCCACACCGGCAGCTACAACCATCTGGGCAACGGCTGGGCGACGGCCATGGCGTATCAGCGGCATAACAAACACAAGCTGCTGAAGTCACAGCCACCATTCGAGTTCTACTTAAACGACCCTGAACACACCGCAGAAAAAGATCTGATCACCGAGATCTTTATCCCGGTGCGCGGCTAAGGCTAGCGGTCAAGGCTCCTGGTATGCTAATAAACACCATGACGGCACCTGTCAGGTGTAACGCTTAATCACTTTGCGTACGGCACCCACATAACTGCCGCCAAACTTAATCGCGTGGACAACCAGCGGTGCCAACTGATGTAGTGACAATCGCTCATTAAACCCCGGCTCTACGGGGTAAGTTTCGTGGTAGGCAGCAAAGCAGTCATCACCAAAGCCGCCAAACAAATTCATCATGCCAAGTTCAAACTCCCGGTGGCCACAATGCGCGGCCGGATCAATCAGCCAGCTTTGCCCGTGCTGATCAACCAGTCGGTTGCCCGCCCACAAGTCCCCGTGCAACAGCGCTGGAGGCTCATCAGGGACGTTGTATTGACCAAGGTTTGCAGCAATGTTTTCAAGTGCACCG
>CAYZVB010000085.1:0-17395 GCA_964481315.1 uncultured Granulosicoccaceae bacterium | reverse complement strand
ACGGTGACAGCAGCAAAATTACCGACATCGTCCTGGTGACCGGTCAATCCAATGCACTGGGCGCAGATACCACCTTCGATGCAGCACGCGACACACCAAACAGCCGGGTCTACGCCTTCACAGACAAGGGCTGGCAAATAGCCGACTTACATCAGATATGGGATCTCAACTGGCATCCCAGAAACCACCCCGACACCGATCCTTCGAACAACTTCGGTTTTCAGTTCGGCAAAAAAGTCGCCGAACGCAGACCACAGAAAGTCGTCGGGTTTATTCTGGTCACGGCACCGGGCCAGGGGATCAGCCACTGGGATTATGGCAGCGAGTTTTATCTGAAAATTCGCAACAAGGTTACTGATGCGATCAATCAACTGCCAAACAAAGCATCAGTCGACGGCATACTGTGGCATCAGGGAGAAACCGACTGGACCGCCAACGACTACTACCGCAACAAACTGCGAGACGTAATTAACAACTTCAGATCGGAAAGCTGGTTTGGCTCAAACAAACCGTTTATCTGTGGCGAAACAGTTGAAGCACCGGTTAATGAAATTCTCATGGCGCTCAACAACGATGGCGACAGGTACACCGGCTGTGTGGCCGCGCAGGACCTTTCAACCATCCTTGACGACCTGCACTTCTCCGCCGAAGGTTTACGCATACTCGGCACGCGCTACGCTACTAAATACCTGCAGATGACAGAGCAGTAGCTCAGACCGCAGCGGTATCTTAAAGTAACACCGCTGCCGTCTGTGATTTAAGTATCTACCTACTTAAATTCGATTTTGCCGTCGGCCAGATCCTGATGAGTCTGGTCAAGACTCGTTTTGGCGATAGCAAAAAGCTCATCTATTTCACTTTCAGAAATGACCAGCGGCGGTGACAGAATCATCGCATCATCAACCGCACGCATCACCAAACCGTTGTTCATTGCATGGTCACGACACACAGAGGCAACCGTGCCACTTTTTGCAAACGGTTTATTAGAAGGTTTTTCAGGGCACAGTTGAATCGCTCCGAGCATCCCTACCCCTCTTATCTGCCCAACCAGCGGATGATCATTCAGCTCAGATAGTTTTTGCTGAAAGTAAGGTGCAATCTTTTCTGCGGCATTTTCGACAATGCGCTCTCTTTGCATGAGTTCGATGTTGGCTAGCGCTGCAGCAGCACAGGCCGGGTGACCTGAATAGGTATAACCGTGATTAAAATCACCACCTTCTTCAAGTCCTTCAACCACTCGATCACTGACCACAACGCCACCAATAGGCAGGTAGCCCGAACTCAGCCCCTTGGCAATTGCCATCAGATCGGCATCGATTTCAAATGTCTCAGAACCGAACCATCGTGCAGTTCTGCCGAAGCCGCATATCACTTCATCGGCAACCAGTAGAATATTGTGCGCTTTACATATGCGTTGAATTTCTGGCCAGTAGGTCGCGGGGGGCACGATAACTCCGCCGGCACCCTGCACCGGCTCGGCAATAAACGCCGCAACGTTATCGGCACCAAGTTCTTCAATACGTTGTTCGAGTGCCAGCGCTGCCTGTTTACCGAAGGCTTCGAGGGTTTGATCAAAGCCGTTTAAAAACCAGTGCGGCTGCATGATGTGCTGGATGTCCGGTATAGGTAGTCCGCCCTGTGCATGCATGGGCTTCATACCACCGAGACTGGCACCAGCCATGGTGCTGCCGTGATAGGCATTTTCACGGCTGATAATAATTTTTTTGTTCGGCTTACCCACGGCTGCCCAGTAATGACGCACCATGCGCACCACCGTATCGTTAGCCTCGGAACCGGAACTGCAAAAGAACACCCGGTTAAACTTTGCCGGTGTTACTTCAGCGATTCTTGCTGCCAATTCAATTGCCGGCGGGTGCGAGGTCTGGAAAAAGCTGTTGTAGTACGGCAGCTCCTGCATTTGCTTATAGGCCGCGTCCATAATCTCTTTGCGCCCGTAACCGACATTCACACACCACAACCCGGCCATACCATCAAGAAACTTCCGGCCATCGGAATCCCACAGGTACACACCATCGGCCCGCTTTATCACTCGTACACCTTTATTGTTCAGTGCGCGAGTATCGGTAAACGGATGCAGGTGGTGCAGCGCATCAAGCTCCTGCAGCTGCTCGGTCGATGCGTTGTGCAAGCTTCCCATGTTGTACCTTTTAGTTGCCTGGTGAATGTCGCAGGGAACAGTTATCTGTTCGAGCGCACTAACGGCGCGAAAGAACGTCTGTTAACACTTCCCTCAACACAGTCAGCATATCGTGAAGCGACGGCTTTTCACAGTATTGTCAGCGCCACAGCGATCAATGGACTGCGACCACACGTCGCAAACAAACAACTAGCCGGATTTTAACGCCGCCGTGTTCGCATCAGGAATATGCGACACCTGGTAGTCAATCGCAGCAACTGCCTTTGAAATGTCATCGGACAATGCTGCAACCAGCCTGCTGTAAGCTGACACCATGGCCGAATAACCTTCTATACTGATTGACTCGTCGTACTCGGTAATTCGGGTTAACAGTAACTGCCGCGGTTTTTCACCGGTTAGCACCTGCCAGCGTACCTGCATAGAGACACTCTCTGCCGGTGTACCGGTCATTTGCAGCACATCGATACGAACCTGGTAATCCACCGGGTTGCCAAGCCACGGGTAGGCATAAAGTTTACTTAAACTCAGGCGATTAGCGATATTGGTCACCACCACGCGCGATATATTTTCAATCAGTGGTTCACTCCAGCGGTGGTATTCGGCAACTTCCACCTGGTTGCTGTCGAGCGGTGTGACAATGTTGGGACGGTTAACTGTTTCAGGAATAGTGACCGGACCAATACCAAGAGCAAGCTCCGGATTAACCGCAGCGTTTACACCGGAGTCTGACCCGACCCGCTCTGGCGTTATCACATAATAGTCAGGCAGCGGCGTATTAATACACGCCGTCAGCAACAGCGCCGCCAGGCCATACAAAACACCTTTACGCTGCGGCAGAAAATTGATCAGACTATTTGCCAAACAGGAATACCTCGGGTTTTTTCTCAACCGATTCTGACACAGCCAGTACTGCCCTCGACGCCGCCTGCACATCTCGCAACGTGTTAAGCAGGTTGTAGTAAAGCGGTGAGTCCGGCGCAATGCCTTCCATCGAATCTCCTGCCGTCGCAACAAAACGCTGTAACTGGGAAGATAAATTATCAAGCTCCTGCCGCGCACCTTTGGCAAGTCTTGCGTATTGGTCAATCGCACCGTCAGCCGACCCGATCACCGTATCTATTCTGGCCGCGAGTCCAGCCTGTTCGAATTGTTGCAACAATGCGCCGGCGCGGGCAACCGTGGTATTGGCGTTTTCAATCAGATCCTGCAGCGGCAGCGCATTGATCTTGGCCAGTGCCTGCTGCACACCTTCGGTCACCTGATCAATATCCGACGGTACACTCGGCATCACGGTTATGCCTTCGCCATTTTTCACCAGTGGCCCGGCAACACCATCGTCGTAAAGATCAAGCGCTACATAGAGCTGCCCGGTAAGCAGGTTTCCGGTTTGCAGCTTGGCGCGAAGGCCTGAGACTATTGAGCTATCTATCATTTTCGGCTCACCAATACCGCTGTTGCGCAGGCCGCGCACGCGTTCCGGTTGCAACTCTATGTAAACCGGCACCTGCACAAACTCGGAAGCTTTGTCGTACACAAGCCTGATATCAATGACGCGACCGATCTGTACACCGCGAAACTCAACCGGTGCACCGGCTGACAACCCGCGTACCGAACCGTCGAAGTAAATCACGTACTTAAAAGTGTCGGTGCTGACGTCGCGAATCGTTTCTTCCATTGCACTGTTGCGGCTTTCGTGCAGCGTAAACACGCGTCCGTCTTCAACCATGGCTGGAAATTCATATTCCTGAATAATGTCGAAGGCGACACCGCCCTGCGCCAGACCTTCTATCGACGGTGTACGCACTTTAAAACCACTGGAATCAACCGACAGATTAATACCGCTGACATTCCAGAACTTGGTGGTGTTGCGAATAATGCGATGGTGCGGGTCATCGACGAACACGGTGAACTCAACACCGTCGTAGTTATCGAGAAAGCGCTGCGCTTCAATTTGACCAACCTTCACCTGGCGGTAGTACACCGGAGAGCCAACGCTCACGTAACCCGCTTCTTTCGCCTGCAACTTAAGGCGTAAACCAGGTGCGTCTTCATCGGTCAGAGGCGGCTGTTCAAGGCCGGTAAACTCCGACTGAAAGCTGTCGTCGAGAATCGAATTGACCTGAATGTATGCACCGGACAACAGCGTATTCAACCCGGACACACCGCTGGTACCTACACGCGGTCGCACCACCCAGAAGCGCGCATGTTTGTTCAGGTAACGCCGCGCGTCGACCGACATTTTGGCTTTCACCACCACCGATTCAAGATCTTCGCTCAGAAGAATTTTATCGACAACTCCAATGTTAACGTCTCGATAACGAATGGGGGTTTTGCCTGCCACCAGACCTTCGGCGGTGGCAAACTCAATAGATATTTCCGGCCCCTGCGACTGATAAAAAGAGATCGCCAGATAAATACCGATAATCGCAGCCAGCAGCGGCGCCAGCCAAAACGCAGAAATGTTGTGGCGTCGGCGCGGCGCTTCGACTACCGGGGCTGCAGCATCGACTTCATAGCGCCGACGGTGAGACGTGTGGCTTTGCTTGTAGCGCGGGCGGCGGAATCGTTCTTCCATGCTCAGTCCCAGATCAACCGGGGGTCGAGCGCAAGCGCTGACAACATCGTAAAAATCACTGCCGCACCAAATGCCATCGCACCCAGTCCGGGTTCAATCTGGGCCACCGACCTTATTTGCACCAGTGCTGCCAGAATCGCTACTACAAACACATCAATCATCGACCAGCGACCAATAAACTCGGTAAGCCGAAACAAACGGGTGCGCTCGTAGCGCGAGTGCGCAAACTTCTTTTGAATAGAAATCAACAGATAAGCCACAGCGACAAATTTCAACACAGGCACCACAACACTTGCCAGAAAGACAACCAGTGCAACCGGATAAGACTCAAGTTCCAGCAAAACAATAATGCCGCCAATAATGGTGTTGGGCTGCGAGTCGCCGAACACGGTGGTAAACATGATCGGATACAGATTCGCAGGTATGTACGCAATGATGCCGGCAATCAGCCACGCCCATGAACGCTGCAGACTCATTGGCTTGCGCGAGTGCAGGCGTGCAAAACACAGCTGACACCTCGGCGGCACCGCATGCGCCTGCAGATTGGCCCGGGTGATTGTGCCGCATGCCGGACACGCAACCAGCCCGCACTCGGCCGCGCTTTTCATGTGCTGTGTCTGCCGTTCAGAATTGCATCTTTGCCACCGCGTGAATGACTGAGAAATTCCCACAACGTGTGGGTATCAACCATTTGTGCGGCGAGCGCAGATAACATGTTGAGCAAGGCGAATGCCCAGAACGACAGCCCGAGCTCGATATTCGCCATTGACGCCAGTTTTACCAGTGCCACCACCGCACCGAGCAAATAGATTTCCATCATGCTCCACGGTGACATTGCGACAATGCCGCGAAACACCAACTCGCTGCCCGGCAGCCGATAGGAAAACCGCAACGGCAGCAACAGGTACAGCAACCCGATCACCCGCAACAGGGGTATAAGAAGAATAAAGCCAAAGCACAACAGCCCCAGCACCCACATTCCGCCCGCTGACAACGCAAGCACAGCAGACAGAACAGATATGCTCTGTGTATTGCCGGATACACTGATGGCCAAAAAAGGAAACGCATTGGCAACAACAAACATAATCAGCGCTGCCAGTGAAACTGCGAGCGCTTTGTCTATGCTGTTATGTTTGTTGCTGTACAAAAATGCATTGCAGCGTGCGCAGCGCGCAACCTCCCCGACAGCGAGCTCATGCTTTTCATGTAGAAGATCACACTCGTGACAGGCGACCAGCGACAGCAATACGGTTTCGGTATAGCGCCGTCTGCCATGATTCAGTCGCGGTGCGGCGTCGGGTGTCACAAAACTATCGCTCAACGTCAATGGATCGGGACAATGGAGATAAGAAAATCCGGCTTACATACGGTTAGCCGATTATACGCTTCAAGATCACTGCCACTTCACGCGGCCAGCTGATAGACCAGATCGGAAACGCTGTGACCGAGCCTGATGCCGCGGGTTTCAAACTTGGTTCGCGGTCTGGCTGAAATCACCGTGCTGTCATCGAGCAGACGCGTAAAGTGATTGTTTTGCTGCAGGGTGATTTCGATATGCTCAGCGTAGGAGGCCCAGTCAGTCGCCGTATGCAACAAACCGCCGGGCACTAACACCCGCCGCAAATGACTGAGAAACTCTTCATTGACCATGCGGCGTTTGTGGTGACGCTTCTTGTGCCACGGGTCGGGAAAAAACAGCATCACCCGTGCAAATGCGTTCTCCGGCAGGTACTTATCCAGTAGCTCTACGGCGTCGTAGCGAACAACTCGAATATTGCTTAGCTCGCGTTCGGCAATTTCACCAAGCACATGCCCCACCCCCGGAAGATGTACTTCCACACCGAGGAAGTTAACGTTCGGGTGCGCCGCTGCCATCTCGACCAGAGCCTCCCCGTTACCGAAGCCAATCTCAAGCCATACAGGGTTTTCATTTGAAAACATCGCCGCAGGGTTTAGCGGCGAGTCGTTAACTTCAATACCGTACTGTGGCCAGTAGTCCTGAAGGTTTTTAGTCTGCCCGGCGGTCAAGCGCCCCTGTCGCAATACAAAAGTACGCAACGACCGGGTGCTGAGTATTTGTCCCATTAAAAACTATTCCGTTCATCGAGTGTCTATTTTACCGTCAAACTGATCAGGAATTTTAGCACTTAAAACCAATCCAGCCTTTTTGTCGGCACCAGATCAACAACCGTTCAGGGTACGTGGAAACCGCTCCAGGTTTTTCTTTCTGCAACATTGTTGTCATGGCGAATAACAGCCAACAAAGTTATACTCCCTATGCTGCGAACATGCTGCAGGCGGTTGCATGGATCTTAAACGGAGCTCACACCGTTCGCCTGTTCCTGCCAAAAATGTGAATCGATTTTTGCACGGTTAAGTGCAATCCCGTCACTGCTCCGGCGCCCTGGTACTTAACCGCTCCGGGTGGGTGACATCTACGCTGCCAACCCGTCCCTGCGGACCACAACTGAAGAGGTCAAACCGTTCGCGCACCATGAATGAAGCCAGCACACTTACCCCTGAAATTATACTTGTGCTGGGCATGCTGTTTTTCACGGTTTACCTGTTTGTCTCTGAAGTTGTTCGAATCGATGTTGCCGCTGTCACCATTATGGTGCTGCTCGGGCTGACCACCATGTTGCCCGGCCTTGAACCAGTGATCAGCACCAGCGAGTTGTTCGACGGTTTCTCCAGTAACGCAGTCATGTCAATCATCGCCGTAATGATTATCGGTGCCGGGCTCGATAAAACCGGCATTATGAGTCGCGTGGCCAACTGGATTCTTCAAAAAGGCGGCAGCACCGAAGCACGCATCACACCTCTGGTGTCCGGCACCGTCGGAATCATCTCAAGCTTCATGCAGAACGTTGGCGCGGCAGCATTGTTTCTGCCGGTGGTTAGCAGAATCAGCCGACGCACCAATCTGCCGATGTCGAGGCTACTGATGCCAATGGGGTTTTGCGCCATTCTGGGCGGCACCGTTACCATGGTCGGCTCCAGCCCGCTGATTCTTCTTAACGACCTGCTGCTGTCTTCCAACAAAGCGCTGCCGGCCGAATACCAAATGCAGACCTTTGGACTGTTTGATGTCACCCCTGTCGGGCTGGCGCTAATTACCTCGGGCATTCTCTTCTTTATGGCGTTCGGACGCTGGGTACTGCCAAACGTCAAAGGTGAAAAGCAAAAAGAAACCACTACCCGCACCGCCGAGTACTTCGAGCGGGTCTACGGCATTTCAGGGGAGCTGTTCGAACTGCAGGCCACCATCGACAGTCCGCTGGTGGGCATGACTATCATGCAAATCGAACGCACACTCGAAAACGTACCGTTTGTTCTGGCAATCCGAAACGGCGATGAAGTTTCTGTTGTACCAGACGGCAAAGAGGTAATCTGGGTCAACAGCTATATCGGTGTGTTGAGCAACAAGCGTCAGCTGGTGAAGTTTGCACGACAGTACAAACTAAGGATCGTGAAAAGCGAAAACCACTTCTCAAGCGTCATGAACGCCCAGGAAACCGGTATTGCAGAAATCGTTATACCACCCGGCTCATCCCTGGTCGGCCAGAACCTCAACGACTTACAACTGCGACGCAACGATGGCCTGCACATACTGCGCATCTACCGCGCCGGCTACACATTGGATAAAGACGTGCGCACCGAACCGCTTCAGGGCGGTGACACTCTGGTGGTACACACCTCGTGGCGCAATCTTAAAAATTTGCGCAACAATGAAGACTACGCGGTCGTAACCGATCACGTCGATGAAGAGCTGCGCCCCAACAAAATCAAACCGGCCCTGTTCTTCTTTGCCATTGCTCTGTGCCTTGTGCTGTTCTCCGATCTGCGTTTATCGGTCTCACTATTGGTCGGTGCGATGGGCATGGTACTGGCCGGCGTACTCACGATGGACGAGGCGTATCGTGCGGTCAGCTGGAAAACGGTATTTCTGCTGGCAAGCCTGATCCCTCTCGGGCTTGCGGTAGAGAAGTCCGGCGCGGCGGCATGGATTGCACAGCAAACCCTGTTAATTTTAGGCGACGTTCCGATCTGGCTGCTGCAAACTGTCATCGCCATACTGGCCACTATATTCACACTGGTGATGTCTAACATCGGCGCTACCGTGTTGCTGGTACCACTGGCTGTGAATATTGCTGTCGGTGCGGGTGCCGACCCTGCACTGTTTGCACTCACTGTTGCCATTGCCACATCCAATTCTTTTATTATCCCGACTCATCAGGTTAACGCACTGATCATGGGTCCGGCCGGCTACCGGGTAATCGACTTCATGCGTGCAGGCACCTTTATGACCATTATTTTTCTGGTGGTGAGTCTGCTTATGCTGAACCTGCTGTTCTAAGATTTCTATTCAAAACGGGCGGTTGCGAATTTTTCTATTTGTTTTGCTATTCTGGCAGCTTCGCAAACTATAACCTCAGGCCTGCATGCAATATCTGCCGCTGGGCAACACAGACACTTCAGTAAGCCGGCTTTGCCTCGGCACCATGACTTACGGCCGCCAGAACAGCGAGTCTGAAGCGCACGAACAACTAAACGTTGCCGCAGAGCACGGCATTAATTTCATCGACACCGCCGAACTCTACCCGGCACCGGTAGAGGCAGACACCGGCCCGCTAACCGAAACTATCGTTGGTAACTGGCTAAAGCTGCAGCCACGTGACCAGTTTATTGTCGCCACCAAAGTGGTGGGCCCGGCACCAAAAAAATGGATAGGGCATATTCGCGGCGGCCCGCAACTAAACGATCAGCAGATTGAACGGGCACTCAACGACAGTCTGCAACGTCTGCAAACTGATTATATTGATCTGTACCAGATCCACTGGCCTGCCAGAAACACCAACTTTTTTGGCAAACTCGGCTACAGCGTTGGCAAAGACAAACACGACAGCCCGATTGTTGAAACACTTGCCACGCTGGCACGGCTGCAGCAAAGCGGAAAAATCAGACATATCGGTGTATCCAATGAAACCCCGTGGGGTTTACACCAGTACCTGAGCGCCGCCAAACAACTCAGTGTCGACAATATCGTCACTATTCAAAACCCGTATTGCCTGTTAAACCGCACCTTTGAAATTGGCCTTGCAGAGTTTTCGCACCGCGAGCACATTGGCCTGCTTGCCTACTCACCACTGGCCGGTGGTGCGTTAAGCGGCAAATACCTGCAGAACCTATCACCGGAAAACGCTCGACTCACACTCTACAAAAACTACTTCTATCGCTACACCACGGACGCTGCTGTGCGCGCTGTTGAATCGTATGTAGCGGTGGCAAAGCGGCACGGCCACGACCCCGCACAAATGGCACTGGCATTCGTGCGCCAGCAACCTTTTGTCAACAGCACCATTGTCGGTGCAACGAACTGTTCGCAACTGCAGGCCAACATAAAAAGCCTCGATGTCGCACTCGATGACGACTGCCTGAAAGACATTCAGCAAGTCCATCAGCAACAACCCAACCCGTGTCCGTAGCGAGCAGACCAACGTGACCAACATGTCTGTCATTGATACACACGTACACTTCGACGACGACCGGTTCGACCCCGACCGGGAGCAGGTATATCAAAACGCTAAAACTTCCGGTGTTTCAGCCATGGTGGTGCCGGCGACTATTGAGTCACGGTTTGAAAAAATTCGCGAGCTTGCCAATACCTTTCCCGACGTATACGCCACAGCCGGGTTACACCCGATGTTCTGCGACGATCATCTGCCAGCACATCTTGACTCGTTAAATATCTCACTTGAGCATTGCGTGGCGATTGGCGAATGCGGCCTCGACAAAGCCGACCGACATGCAGACCTGTCACAACAGCGCACTTTGTTCGACGCTCAAATCGCAATGGCGAAGTCACATGAATTGCCACTGATCATTCATGCACGTAACGCTGTGGAAGAGGTAGTGCAGATGCTTAAACGTGGCGCGTTATCACGTGAGCGCGGCAACGGCGTGGTGCATAGTTTTAACGGCAGCCTGCAGCAGGCACATCAGCTGATTGATCTAAACTACAAAGTAAGCTTTGGTGGCCCCATTACCTACCCGCGTGCACGCAAGCTACATAAGCTGGTTGCCACACTGCCGCTGCAGTCGATGATGTTCGAAACCGATGCACCTGATCAGCCGGGTATCGAACAGCGCGGAGAGCGCAACGAACCGGCATATATCGGTCTGGTCTGCATTAAGGCTGCCACACTTAGAAAGACATCTGTAGAAGAGGTGATTACGGCGAGTAATAAAAACGCTGTTGAGCTTTTTAACTTGCCGCAACGGCTACTGACACCTTGAAACACCTGGAATAAAGGGATAAGTCAGTCTTTATCCGCTGCAAGCAAGTCATCGGTAAACGCAGCCAGGTTATCGAACACCGCTACATTCTCGAGGTGCCGGTTTTGTTCCAGCGTTCTCAGCCCATGGCCGGTACGCACCAGCACCGGCTTCGCCCCCACCACCATTGCTGACTGCACATCACGCAGTGAATCACCGACCAGCGGCACACCGGTTAACTCGGTATCGAGCCGGTCCATGATGCTGTGCAACATCCCGGGGCGCGGTTTGCGGCAGTCACAGTCGTCATCCGGTTTGTGCGGGCATATAAAGATTGCATCGATTCGACCGCCGCTCTCTGCCACCGTCTGTTGCATCCGCTGATGAATAGCATGCAGGTTTTCTATAGAAAGCAAACCTCTGGCAATGCCCGACTGATTGGTCACCACCACCACACGATAGTCCGCCTGACACAGCCGTGAAATAGCCTCGATGCTGCCTTCAATAGGAATCCATTCACTTTCCGACTTGATGTAGTCCTGCGACTCTTCGTTGATCACGCCGTCCCGGTCAAGTATGACGAGTTTTTGTGTCATAGCAGTGGCCAGTCAGGTGTTATAGCGATGCACATTCTGTAACCAACTCAGGTTTGCAGGCCGCCAAGATCGGCAACATGTGAAAACAACCGCTGCAAATCAGCCAGCAACGCCAGACGATTATTGCGTTGCGATTCATCTTCAGCCATCACCATCACTTCATCAAAAAAGGCATCGACCGGGGCGCGTAACTGTGCCAGTGATTTCAGTGCACTGGCGTAGTCACCACGGTCAAACAACGGTTCAACTTCAGCAACCGCTGATGACATAGCGCTATACAAGGCACCTTCTTCGTCATTTTCAAACAGACTGGCATTAACAGTAACGCCACCGGGAGGCGGGTTTTTACGCAGAATATTATTAATCCGTTTATTGGCTGCAGCGAGACTCTCAGCCTCCGGCAACTGCATAAACTCGGTAACTGCCTTCACGCGCTTGTCAAAATCGAGCGCGGAAGTTGGTCGAACTGCCACCACTGAATCAAACACCTGCGGCAACACTCCCTGACCCGTGTAGTAAGCACGCAGCCTTTCAAGCATAAACTCGAACACTTCCGGCACACACTCTTCGGCATTGACGTTGTTACCGTGCAGTGCCGCTGCTTTCTTCAGCAGTGCTTCCACATCTAACGGCAGCTTACATTCGATCATGGTACGCTGCACCGCAAGCGACAACCGCCTAAGGGCGTAAGGGTCTTTAACCCCTGTCGGCTTCTGACCGATTCCGAAAATACCCACCAGCGTGTCTAACCTGTCGGCAATGGCAAGCGCCTGCCCAACACCACTGGCAGCCAGTTCATCATCGGCATAGCGCGGCAGGTACTGCTCACGAAGTGCGGTGCAGACCGCTTCAGGTTCACCTTCAAGCTTTGCGTAGTATTCGCCCATCACACCCTGTGTCGATGCAAACTCGCCAACCATTTCAGTCATCAGGTCACACTTGCTGAGCTTTGCTGCGCGACTGGCCTGATCGACATTTGCACCGATCTGCCCGGCAATATCTACTGCCAGTGATTCAATGCGGGTGGTTTTGTCATACACAGTGCCGAGTTTGGTTTGAAACACTACGTTTTTAAGCGTTTCAGCATGTGATTCCAGCGGCTTTTTGCGATCCTGCTGCCAGAAGAACATCGCATCGGCCAGGCGCGGCCGTACCACCACTTCGTTGCCGGTAATGACCTGAGACATATCAGCACTTTCGATATTTGATACCGTGATAAACATTGGCATCAGGTTGTTACTGCTATCGAACAGCGGAAAGTACTTCTGGTTGTCTTTCATGGTGGTGATCAGTACCTCTGATGGCAGCTCAAGAAATTCTTTATCAAAATTACCTGCTACCGGTACCGGCCATTCAACCAGTGCGGTTACTTCATCAAGAAGATCTGCATCTACAAGCGCGGTACCACCGGTATCAGTTGCTACACGGTTGACACCGGCTTCAATCAGATCACGGCGCTCTGCAAAATCGGCAATGACTTTACCGGTGTTACGCAATACGTCGGCATACTCAGCGCTGTGACTAATAGAAATTTCATCGGCATGATGAAAACGATGACCACGGGTTACACGATCTGCGGTCAGTCCGAGCACACTGGCGGGAACAACTTCGCTGCCCAGCAGCATCACCAGCCAGTGTACCGGGCGCACAAACTCAACATCACGGCTACCCCATCGCATACGCTTGGGGATCGGTAGTGTCGCCAGTGACTTTTCAACAATGGCAGGCAATAACTGCGCTGCAGCCTGACCGGTTTGCTCTATGTTGCAGACCAGCCACTCGCCCTTGTCGGTCTTTAGCCGCTCAAGGTCTGCGATTTCAACACCGCTCGAGCGCGCAAAACCCAGCGCCGCCCTGGTGGGGTTGCCGTCGTCATCAAAGGCAGCGGCAACGGCAGGACCGCGCTTTTGTACCTTTGTGTCTTGTTGCCTGGTTTGCAGCGCTTTAACCAGTACCGCCAGTCTTCTGGGTGCCGCATAGACCAGCGCCTCACCCGATTCGAGACTGGTCTCAGTTAACCCTGCTGTAATACCGTCTTTTAAAGCAACTGCAAGTTTAAGCAGTGCTTTGGGTGGCAGCTCTTCGGTGCCCAGTTCGATCAGGAAATCTTGACGGTCACTCATGATGCAACCTCAGCAGATTCTTTTACCAGCGGAAAACCCAGTGCTTCACGCGAAGCAAAGTAGGCTTCGGCAACGTTTCGGGCCTGCTGACGTATTCTTAATATGTAGCGCTGACGTTCGGTAACCGATATTGCGTGGCGTGCGTCGAGCAGATTAAAAGTATGCGAGGCACTCAGCACATGCTCGTAGGCAGGCATCGACAGGCCTTTTTCAGACAGTGCCTGCGCCTGTGCTTCATGACTGTCGAAGGCTGCAAACAATGCGTCTACATCAGCGTGTTCAAAGTTGTAGGCCGACTGTTCAATTTCGTTTTGCAGGTACACATCACCATAAGTCACTTTATGACCCGCGTGCTCCGACCAGGTCAGATCGTAAACACTGTCGACACCTTGTATATACATGGCAAGGCGTTCCAGACCATAAGCAATTTCACCCATGACCGGTCGGCATTCAAGCCCGCCCACCTGCTGGAAATAAGTGAACTGAGTGACTTCCATGCCGTTCAGCCAGACCTCCCAGCCGAGGCCCCAGGCACCAAGCGTGGGGGACTCCCAGTTGTCTTCGACAAAGCGAATGTCATGCACCAGCGGATCAAACCCCAGCGCTTTTAATGAACCGAGATAGAGCTCCTGAAAATCATCCGGTGACGGCTTCATGACCACCTGAAACTGAAAGTAGTGTTGCAGCCTGTTGGGGTTTTCACCGTAGCGACCGTCAGTCGGCCGCCGCGAACCCTGCACATGGCAGGCATTCCAGGGCTCCGGCCCAACAGCGCGCAAAAAAGTAGACGGATGAAAAGTACCGGCACCTACCTCTATGTCGAGCGGTTGCTGGACTGTGCAGCCCTGCTCGCCCCAGTAGTGTTGCAGAGCGGCAATCAGGCCCTGAAATGTTTTCAAATCGTTTTGCAAGTTATGACTCCGCGTTGCCGACCGGCCTCCGGCACGACATTCCAGCGAAAAGGGGTTAGTGGTCATCCATTTTAGCGCGTAGCAGCAACAAAAATATAGGAAACAAGCCAGTTAACGATTAGCGGATTACTATCTGCTGTTGTACACTCGCCTGCGTTTGGCGCACGCAGCAAGTACGCCACACAGGTAAATATTTTCAGCGGCACATTAAATTCAGCGCAGACTGACTTTTTCACTCCACCAGACCGCCCGAATACCCGTTCATTTACCTGCATTTCGGCGATATCGATCACCTGACTGCCGCCGCCGGTTAGCGGCAGAATGCAATGGCAGTGCGCCGCCGTGCCGCGGATGATCTTTCGCTCCTGAGCCACACACATAACGATGAGGATGCCATGACTGCAAAAGCCGTATTGAAAATGATCAAAGAAAACGCGGTGACTTTTGTCGACTTTCGTTTCACCGACACCAAAGGTAAAGAGCAACATGTGTCGGTACCGGTCAGCCAGATCGAAGAAGACACCTTTGAAGACGGTAAAATGTTTGATGGCTCTTCTATCGCCGGCTGGAAGGGTATCGATGCTTCGGACATGATCCTCATGCCTGACACCAGCACCGCCGTAATGGACCCTTTCAGTGAAGAGTCGCAGCTCAATCTTCGCTGCGATGTGATCGAACCGGACACCATGCAGGGTTACAACCGCGACCCGCGCTCCATCGCACTGCGTGCCGAAGCCTACATGCAGTCGCAGAAAATCGCCGACACGGCATTCTTCGGACCTGAACCGGAATTCTTCATCTTCGACGATGTGCGCTGGGGTACCGATATGGGTAACACCTTTTTCAGCATCGACTCTGACGAAGCCGCCTGGAACACCGGCAAAGAAATTCCCGGTGGTAATACCGGTCATCGTCCCGGAGTTAAAGGCGGTTACTTCCCGGTGCCACCGGTCGACTCGCTGCACGACATTCGCGCCGAAATGTGTGTGGTCATGGAGCAGATGGGTGTTGAGCCCGAAGTACATCACCACGAAGTTGGTACTGCCGGTCAGTGTGAAATCGGCACCAAGTTCAATACGCTGGTAAAGCGTGCAGACGAAGTACAGATACTAAAGTACGTGGTTCAGAACGTTGCTCACCTGCACGGCAAAACCGCCACCTTCATGCCGAAGCCTCTGGTTGGCGACAACGGCAGCGGCATGCACGTGCATATGTCGCTTGCGCAAAAGAGCAAGAACCTGTTTTCCGGTGATGAATACGGCGGGCTGTCGGAAATGGCACTTCACTATATTGGCGGTGTGATAAAGCACGCCCGTGCAATCAACGCTTTCGCCAACGCCTCAACCAACAGCTACAAGCGACTGGTACCGGGCTTTGAAGCACCGGTTATGCTTGCGTATTCAGCACGCAACCGCTCTGCCTCGGTGCGCATCCCGTATGTGTCGAGCCCCAAGGCACGTCGCATTGAAGTGCGCTTCCCCGACCCGAGCGGCAACCCGTACCTGACATTCACGGCGCTGCTAATGGCAGGACTCGACGGCATCAAAAACAAAATCCACCCCGGCGATGCCATGGACAAGGATCTCTACGACCTGCCGGCCGAAGAAGCCAAAGCTATCCCGCAGGTGGCACATTCACTCGATCAGGCACTCGATGCGCTCGACAATGATCGAGAGTTTCTGACCAGCGGCGGTGTGATGGACGATGACATGATCGACGCCTACATCGAGCTTAAAATGGAAGAAGTCACGCGCCTGCGTATGGCAACACATCCGGTCGAGTTCGATCAGTACTACAGTCTGTAACGCCAGAATCACGGCAGGGCACTTCGCCCTGCCGTGCACTGATCGGCAAACTTGAATTGCGTCATATGCAATAGGCCCGAAAAATGAGTGGCTTTCCCAACGAAGATTTACTGGGAGATTCCACGAGTGAAGGATTACTTTTCCTTTACCTTGCTAGTGGCTATCGCAACTTTGCTTGCGCCAACGGTGTCCAGCGCCGGGATATATAAGTATCTCGACGAAAACGGACGCATTGCCTACAGCGATAAACCGGTGGAGGGTGCGAAGAAAATGAAAGTTCAGCGCCAGCCGACTCCGCAGCAGGACCAATCGACCGACGACGAAGAAACCGCCGAAGTTGACGAAGACGGCGAAGTGACGTCGTACAAGTCATTGAAAGTGTTAAACCCGACACAAGGCAAGGTCATTTCGGACCGGTCCGGCTCTGTACAGGTGATTTTTCTGCCGTCTCCCCGACTGTCGGCCCAGCACCAGCTGGTTATCAATGTCGACGGCAAAGATATTAGCCGTGGAAAACACGCAAACCTGAACCTGTCAAATGTGCATCGCGGCAGCCATACAGTCAGTGGTCGAATTGTTGACGCCGACGGGAACCTGATGATCGAATCTCCCTCTGTCACCTTCCACGTGCGGCGCAACGGCGAAGAACTGGCGTTCAAATAACCGGTCAGACGAACGTGGGTTCTCTCTGCCACAGGTATTAACAACATCGCGCCACACTCCGGTTCACGGCGTGAACATTTTACCTGCCCGGCTGCACGCTCCATAATGGGGGTTCAGTTTGCTAATACCCGCCTATGGAATCCCGTCTACAGATCCTCAACAATCTGAGTGTTGCCGTGATCGCGCTGAACCACCGGCAATGTGTCGAGTGGTTGAACCCGGCGGCCGAAACGCTGCTGCAAACCAGTAACCGTTTTTGTGATCAACAGCCGCTCAGCGCTGTTGTTA
>CAYZVB010000084.1:15939-17419 GCA_964481315.1 uncultured Granulosicoccaceae bacterium | reverse complement strand
CACCTTTGTGGTGGGTGATCAGTGCATTGCCGCCATCTATCGAACCTCGAAACACTGGATCACTAACACTGCTCGCGGCGCGGTTGCCAGCAAGTGTGATGTGACACCGGAGATTGCCCAAATTTCGTTAAACGCCGCCAAAGCCTGTGGCGGCGGTGTGGTGGCGGTTGATCTCTTCGAAACGCCTGACGGATTGCTGGTAAACGAAGTGAACTACACCATGGAGTTCAAAAACAGTGTCGACACCACCGGCGTCGATATTCCCGGTGAAATTGTCGCCTATGCCATTCGGGAAGCCTCGCAATGATTCGTGTGTCTATTGTTGGTGGCTCGGGTTACGCCGGCGGTGATTTGTTGCGCGTGCTGTTGTTTCACCCCGAAGTGGAAATCTGCCAGGTCACCTCAGAACGGCACGCCGGTAAGTTTGTTTCAACGGTGCACCCGAATCTTCGCAAGTTGTGCCGGTTAAAATTCGTCACCATCGATGAACTCGAACCCTGTGATGTGTTGTTTCTCGGTTTGCCGCATGGGCACACCATGAGCCGGCTGGCGGAATTTGAAGGTCTGGCGAAAACACTGATCGATCTGTCGGCAGACTTCCGCCTTAACGATGCAAAAGAGTATAAAAAGTGGTACGGCAAAGATCACAGTAGCCCGGAACGGTTAACCGATTTTGTGTACGGCATTCCGGAGTTGCACCGCGAAGCCATGCAAAACGCCACCCGTATTGCCAGTGCCGGTTGCAATGCAACGGCTACCATACTGGCGCTGCACCCGCTGTACCGTGCCGGTGTGGTGGAATCTGCCGTGGTGGAAGTAAAAGCCGGTTCAAGTCAGGGTGGCAACAGTGCCAGTGATGCCAGCCACCACCCTGAACGTAGTGGCGTGGTGCGATCGTATAAGCCCACGGGTCACCGCCATGTCGGTGAAATGCTGCAGGAACTCGGCGCCAGCAACATTCACTTTTCAGCCACCTCGATTGAGATGGTGCGCGGCATACTGGCTACCTGCCATGTGTTTTTGAATCAGGCGCTGGAAGAGAAAGACATTTGGAAGCTCTATCGCGGTGCTTACGGTAACGAGCCGTTTATCCGCATAGTGAAAGAAAGAAGCGGTATCCACCGCTACCCGGAGCCAAAGCTCTTAGCGGGTGGAAACTATTGTGATATCGGTTTTGAGAAAGATCCGCACAGTAACCGGCTGGTGGTGGTCAGTGCAATTGATAACCTGATGAAAGGCGCTGCCGGTCAGGCGGTTCAGGCGTTTAATATTGCACACGGGTTTGACGAGTCGCTTGGTCTTGAATTTCCCGGTCTGCACCCCGTCTGATGTGCCGAATACTGCTGGTGCGATCGGACAATCCGTTCGACATACAAAACGAGTTACAACCGTTTGCCAGCCTCTCGCAAAACAGTCGTGAATATCAGGGGCACGGGTGGGGGTGTTCGTGGCTTGATGCTGACACAGGTGAATGGCGGCA
>CAYZVB010000084.1:10917-15929 GCA_964481315.1 uncultured Granulosicoccaceae bacterium | reverse complement strand
CTATCACAACATAAAGCCAGTCTGGGAAGACGACACTTCACAGTTCACCAATACCCGGTTGCTGCTGGTGCACGCACGCAGTGCTTTTAGGGACGAAGGGATAGCGGTTGAAAATAATATGCCTTTTACCGATGGCGAATCGGTGTTTATTTTTAACGGCGAATTGCGTGGTGTGAAAATAAAGTCGGAAGGCAGAATTGGCGCAGAGAAAATCTACAACTATATTCGCCGCATGGACCGTGGCGACAAACTCGCCGCGTTGCAAAAAGCCGTATCAATCATTAATCGCCGCACCACCTATGTGCGCGCGATGAACATAATTATGGCTGATAAAAATACCCAGCTGGTGTCGAGCACTTTCGGTGAAGACCCCGGGTACTTTCAAATGCGGCGCTCAACACAGGAAGGCATTTTGCGAATCTGTTCCGAGGCATTTGCCGGTGAAAGTCACTGGCAGCCAATCGACAACCACACAACCTTTGAAGTGTAGGGCGACGAGTTATGTATATTATTAAGATTGGCGGCGGCGCGGGTATTAATATCGAGGGTATTGTTGCCGACCTGGCAGCAGCAGACAAACCGTTCATTATTGTCCACGGTGCCAACGCATTGCGTGATGAAATTGTCGAAAAACTCGGTATGGAAAAAACTGTTTTGACTTCAGTTTCCGGTTACAGCAGTGTGTTTTCAGACAATGACGCTATCGATGCGATTTTAATGAGTTACGCAGGGCTGCGGAATAAACGCATTGTCGAATCGTGTCAGAAGCTCGGGCTGAATGCCGTGGGGTTATCGGGTATTGACGGCAGGTTGATTCAGGGCCGGCGCAACAAAGGGATACGCGTGCGCGAGAATGGTAAAAACCTGATCAAGCGTGATTTTTCCGGCAAGCCTGCAACAATAAACAGTTATCTGTTGTCACTGTTACTCGACAATGGCTACAACCCGGTGTTGTGTATTCCAATCATTGATGAGCAGGGGCACGCCATTAATTCGGAAAACGACGACATTGTGACCTGTCTGGCGTCAGTCACCTCACCGGAGTGTGTGTTTCAGTTTATCGAAGCCCCCGGGTTTCTCGACAACCCGCAGGATGAGTCTTCTGTGGTGGAGAGCATGACCGGTGCTGAGCTTGAAAGCCGTGAAGCACAGGTGGAAGGTCGCATGAATAGAAAAATGCTGGCGCTGCGTAATTTGTTCGAAAACAGTGGTGGCCGTGTTGTCATTGCCGATGGTCGCACTGAGCACCCGCTGCAGGATGCGCTGGCCGGCAGCGGTACGGTTATTCAATAACACTGTCAATTAGCCTAAGGATCAATTGTGCGCGACTATAAATCACTGGAAGAGCAATACGGACTGGCGTTGTACCCGAAACGCGAAGCTGTGCTGGTTCGCGGTGCTGGTGCGTTGCTTTACGATGATCAGGATCGTGAGTACATTGATTGTGCGGCCGGTATTGGTGTGGCAAATGTAGGTCACTGCCATCCGAAGGTGGTGCAGGCGCTGCAGCAGCAGGTGTCAGAGCTGATGGTGGTGCCCAACACGCTCTACAACGATAAGCGTTCACTGCTGCTGGAAAAGCTGGTGCAGCTGGCACCGGCAGGAATAAACCGCGCGTATCTTTGCAACTCCGGCACCGAAGCAGTGGAAGCCGCGTTGAAGTTTGCCCGGGTATCTACCGGCAGAACAGAGTTTGTCACAGCAATGCGCGGGTTTCACGGCCGTACCATGGGGGCGCTTAGTGCTACTTTTACCAAAAAATACCGTGATCCGTTTGCACCGCTTGTTCCGGGCTTTTCCTATGTGCCGCTCAATAAAATCGATAAGCTCGATGCGGCAGTTACCGATAAAACTGCGGCTGTGATGATTGAACTGGTGCAGGGGGAAGGCGGTGTTAACCTCGCCACGGCTGAGTATGTTGCCGCTGCACGCAAGCTGTGCGACGAACGCGGTGCGCTGTTGATCATTGATGAAATTCAAACCGGCTTCGGACGCACCGGTAAAAACTTTGCATGTGAACATTTTGAATTACAGCCCGATATGGTGACTGTTGCAAAGGCAATTGCAGCCGGTGTACCTATGGGGGCAACTCTGTTGTCCGCCGGTATTAACGTACAACCCGGTATGCATGGCACAACTTTCGGTGGCAACCCGGTTGCCTGTGCCTCGGCGCTCGCCACGCTTGATGTGTTAACCAGTGAAGATCTGGCTAACCAGGCGCGTGAGAAGGGTGAGTACTTCGAACAGCAACTGCTGTCGCAGGAATTATCGCAGGTAAGATCGATTCGTCGTCTGGGGCTGATGATCGGTATCGAGCTGAAAGGCAAAGTGCAGCCGGTGCTCGAGGCTCTGATGGAAGCGGGAGTAATTGCGCTGCCGGCCGGTGCCACGGTATTGAGATTGCTGCCACCGCTGGTGATCGAAAAGTCACAGCTCGATACTGTGGTTGAGCAGCTACATAAGCTATTGAAGTGATATCGCGATTAGTCTGCCTGAACCAGGGTTTGCTGCTCGTGATTCCAGTGCCACAACTGTTGCGATAAGTCGATGCCACCGAGCCAGTACTTCCGATCAATCATGTTGTGCGTCGCCACTTCGCCATTTAACACCTTTTGAGCCACCGATGTCAGTTGCAGCAACTGCTTTGCAAAATCTGCGGCGTTGTCGTGTGTCCATGCCTGGTAGTTGTTGTTCGCGCCGTTAATCAGTGGCTGCTTTGCTGTGGCCAGCTGTTCAATAACCGAGAACGTATGCCAGTCACCAATGTACAGTGCGTTTTCGAAATCCATGTTTTCGACGAATACCTTGCCGGCGGTGTTGCTGCTGTTTTGCAGTAATGACAAACATTGCCGCTCTGTGCGGGTCAGGCCGTCGCTTTGCCACGGAAAGTCTTCAAGGTGCCGCTTCAGGGCCCGGTGCATAAAGGGCAGTGTTTGATGATCGCCGTTGGCTATCCACTGCAGCAGATTAGCTGGGTTGTTGTCGCAGAATGCATCCCAAATTGTACTGGTCAGTGACAACTGTTTGCTTGTGATCTGCGTCCGTGACGGGTAGAGCGAAGCCAGTTGTTCTGTCGTCAGTTGCCCAAGGCCGCGAAATGTTTCTATGCCATTGAACTGATCAATGCAAATCAGTTCAAGGTGTTGCGGCACAGTAGTGTGATTAAAATAGTTGAGAATTTGCAGCAGCTGTAGCTGATCAAGCAGATCATGTTCAAACCACAGCACTACCGATGCACTGTCGGCTGCTTGTTTAAGTATGCTATCTCTTTTTACAAACTCGCTTTGAGTTTGCTCTGCGTACTGATCACCTCCCAGATATTGAGCGCGTATGTTGCTCGCTTCCTCAAGGCTTGACGTTTTTGGAAAAGGCCCGTGGTGCATCGGGTCTCGCCATGGCAACACGGTTCCTGCCACTGAACCTGCTTCAATCAGACCGGCAGCGCCGTCACCGTTGGTTATATGCAACGTTTCGTTTGTCATGGTTGTGTTAGTCAGCTGTGCTGATGTGACTGCCATTTATTCAACGATGCGCACAATTGTTCGGCAGTATGATTATTCGCCAGCGCTTCACGCAGAATGTCCTGCTGGCTGGCCGGTGCCAGTCCACCTACGGGCGGTGTTAAGTCGAGATTGCAAGGGAATGAATAACCCTCACCGGCTGCAGCAATCACGTGTTCAATTTCGGTGTTAGTCAGGCTACCGGATTTCTTTGCGTTGAGCAGCGCCGGATAAACCTGTTCGCAAATTGCTTTGCGGTCGACGATCTCAATGACGCGGCCAAACGCCGAGCCAATCTGCAACAGGTTGGCAAAGCGGTCGTTAGTAGTTTTATTCTCACCGGCAGCATGAAACACCGCCGGGTTGAAGAATGTCATGTCTCCGGTGTTGAGCGGTAACTGCACATAGTTTTCGAGAAAATAGTCGCGATATTCCGGTAACTGTGCGGCGAGATAACCCGCATGAAAATTTTGCGAATGCGGCAGCAGTTGCGTTGGACCGCTTTCGAGTGGCATTGCCGAGTGTACGATTGCACCCTGTAATGTTAAGTGCGGCGACAGGCGATGTACGTTGCCCGGGTATTGGGTGAGTTGGTCTACCGTCTGAAACCCGAGATGGTAGTCACGGTGGCATACCTGTGCATTGCCTCCGGGGTGTACGACGTTGACCTGCGCGGTGATTTGGTAATTCGGCCCAAGCCATGCGCGACTGGCGAGGTGAATGACCGGGTTGGCGTAGTACTGTATGAAGAGCTCCGGGTTGGCGCGTGCGAGCTTTTCATGAGCGTTCCAGACGCGACTGTTAGCACCGGCGGCGGCAAAGTGATCAGCGCCTGCGTCGTTGTTTTGTGATTCCTCTTTAATAATGCCGGTGAGCGCTTCAGTAACCTGATCGACTACTGCGGAATTGGTAAACGCTCCCTTAATAGCAACAACTCCCGCGCCCGTATCAAACACCTGATTCCACTCGCTAAGCAGTGAGGTTACGAAGGTTTTGTCTTCAATGCGCTGCGAGATGGTTTCACCCGAGTACACCGGGATACCTTTGTGAATGTCTGCCGCCAGCGGTACGGTGTCTTTGCAGGTGTCGTGCTCTACGATCTTTTTAAACAGATTAAAGTCGCAGTTTGATTCCGATAACCAGGTGCTTTCGAGCTGATTCATGTTGTTTGATTCCGAATTAACAACACCGTGCGGTGTTCAATTGATGTTCTGTTGCTTTAAACCGTTACCCACTGACGGGATTCGTGCGATTGCCACATCGCCTCAATCACTTCAGCGACTTCAAGTCCGTCGCGAAAGGTTGGCCACTGTGGTTTGCCGCTGTGTATCGCGTTAAGAAAATCTTTTGCCTCGATAATGAGCTGATCCTGGTAGCCGGTGCCGTGCCCCGGACCCTGGCAAAACTCAAAGTAATCAGGATGCGCCGGTCCGGTGAGTATTTTGCGGAAGCCGCGTTCTGCTTCCGGTCCGTCCATGCGGTATAACCATAGCGCGTTCTGGTCTTCCTGGT
>CAYZVB010000084.1:0-10907 GCA_964481315.1 uncultured Granulosicoccaceae bacterium | reverse complement strand
GGATGGCCCCGCGCGTGCCGGATATTTCGTAGGCATAGCCCATTTTCCGCCCGGTTGATACGCGGCTGAAATATAAATGGCCCATGACGCCGGATTTGAATCGACAAAGGCAATGCGCATGATCGTCGTTGGTGACATCTTCCATTTGCTGCGGATTACTTTCTGAAGGGCGCTGGCTGTGAACAGTTTCTATGTCGGCGTTAACGGTATCGATAGGCCCCATGAGCGCCATCGCACAGTTGATCATGTGAGACGATAAATCACCCATGGTGCCTGTTGCACGACCGCGCGTTCGCCAGTTGGCCGGCGCTGAAGGGTCTGCCAGAAAGTCTTCGGTGTGCTCGCCGCGAAACCAGGTGACCTCTCCTATTTCACCGTTTTGCAGCAGTTGCCGGGCATATTGTGTGGCGGGTGTGCGAACATAGTTAAAACCGACCATATTAACCACGCCGGCCTGCTCGGCGGCTTCGGTCATTTCCGTGGCTTCGGTTAGAGAAGCGCCCATGGGCTTTTCACACATCACCGGTTTGTTGAGTTCAAAGGCGGCCAGCGCAATCTCTTTGTGGGTAGATTGGGGCGATGCAATAACAATCGCCTCGACAGCCGGGTCGTTCACCAGTTTGCGCCAGTCACTGGTTGATCGCTTAAAACCGAACGCACGGGCTTTTTCTGCCGCGCCGCTTTCGGTAGTGGCGCAGAGCATTTCACACACCGGTTTTAGCGGTGTATCGAAAATTGCGCCCACCGAATTCATGGCAACGCTGTGTGCTTTACCCATGTAACCGGTGCCGATGATACCAATGCCGATGTTTGTCATTTACCTTTTGGTCCGCATGCGATAACAGACGCATAGTTTACCCGCAGAAAGGCTCAATCAGTAGTAAAGCCGTGGCATTTCAGCGCTGCTGCAGAAGTTGCAGTTTACTTGCAACCGGGGTGCAATTATCACCAGCAGTAGTGCGGTTTTTTGCATGAAACGTTGCAATCGTTTTTCGCGGCTGCCGCAGCAGTTTGTCGACGACTGCAGGGCGGGAGCCTGTTGCTCCGGCAGCCGGTGTCGGTGTTGCCGGGGTGATCACAGAGCGGAGGATGCAAATCATTGCAAACGGTTGACTCAGGTAATACGCCCTTATCCAACCTGTGATTCGGAGTTTTGCGAATAGTTGGTATAGTTGCCGCAATCATTGCAGGGTCCGTCAACAGAGGCAGTCGATCATATGAGCATTACAGCGCCAGCGGGGCATTTTTATCTCGGTTCACAGGCTGATGACTCTCCGTTGTTTCTGGAGGCGTCAGACTTAACCACCCATGGTGTCATCGTCGGGATGACCGGGTCGGGTAAAACCGGGCTTGGTATTGTCATGCTCGAAGAGGCATTGTCGTCCGGGGTGCCCACGCTAATCATCGATCCGAAAGGCGATATGGGTAACCTGCTGCTGACCTTTCCGAACCTGCTGCCGACCGATTTCATGCCGTGGATCAGTGAATCGGAAGCCGACGGCGACGCTGCTCAGGCTGCCGTTGAAAAAGCTGCGCTGTGGAAGTCGGGGCTTGAGCGCTCCGGCATTGAACCCGCGCGTATTCAAAAGCTTCGCGATACCGCTGAATTCACCATATACACCCCGGGTTCTGCGGGCGGTGTACCACTGAATATTATCGGCAATCTTGATGCACCTGCTGAAGGCACCGATGCCGAGAGCATGCAGGATGAAATTGAAGGCTTTGCCTCATCGCTGCTCGGGTTGGTTGGTATCGATGCAGATCCACTCGGCAGTCGTGAACACATTCTGTTGTCGAATATCATTCACTGGTCGTGGTCGAAGGGGCAGGGGCTCGATCTTGGAACACTGATTGGTCTGGTTCAGCAGCCGCCTATGCGTAAGCTAGGTGTGATCGACCTCGATACGTTTTTCCCGCCGGCTGATCGCGTCAAGCTTGCCATGAAGCTTAACGGCCTTGCCGCCTCGCCGTCATTTGCCAGCTGGACTGAAGGCCAAAACCTCGATATGCAGCAAATGCTTTACGGCAGCAGTGGCAAACCTCAGGCAGCCATTGTGTCACTGGGGCATCTAAGTGAAGAGGAAAGGCAGTTTGTCGTTACGCTGTTGCTGTCAAAAATGGTTACCTGGATGCGTGCTCAGCCGGGCACAAGCGATTTACGTGCGCTGGTTTATATGGACGAGGTGTTTGGCTATGTGCCGCCGAATGGTGCCCCGCCCAGTAAAAAACCGATTCTCACTATTTTAAAACAGGCCCGTGCATTTGGTGTGGGGCTGGTACTGTCGACACAGAATCCGGTAGATATCGATTACAAAGCGCTGTCCAATGCCGGTACCTGGATGATTGGCCGGCTGCAAACCGAAAGAGACAAAGATCGTTTACTTAAAGGTATGGGTGCGTCCGACGGCTCTGTTGATGTTGCGGCAATAGGTAAAACTATTTCAGCACTCGACAAACGACAGTTTGTTTTGCATTCAACGGGTGCCGCTGAACCGCGGGTGTTCGGCACGCGCTGGGCTATGTCTTATTTACCGGGGCCGCTAACGCGCGATCAGATCAGTTCCCTGACAACCGATGCGCAGCGTGCGGTGCCGGCGGCTGCCACTGCCAGTGCGGGCTCTGCTGCCAAGGCTAAAGATGAACCCCTTGCAGATAACGAAAGTGCCGTGATTCCACAGATTGCAGACACTGTTGATATTCGTTACCTCGACCCCGGTGTTGACTATGCCGATAAAGTAGGGGCTTCTGCCACCGGCAACCGGTTGCGCGCGGCACTTGCAGTACGCATAGAGCTGTTGTTTGACGACACCAAGGCAAAGCTAAAACATGAAGCCGAGTGGGAGGCTATTTTTACACCGCTTGAAGGCGACATAGACCCCGACGATGCCATTATCGTTGACTACGATGACAGAGACCTGACCCGTAAGGCACCCAAAGACGCGGTATATGTTTTACCGGATGCGAAAATTAAAAACAAAACGTACTTTAAGTCAGCGCAAACAGCACTTAAAAACCACGTTTATCGCAACGTTGAGCTTGAACTGTTTTTTAACCCTTCATTAAAGCTTTATTCACGAGTCGGTGAGCGCCGCAATGAATTTGAATATCGCTGTGAGCAGGAAGCAGACAACCGGGCCGACAAAGACGCGGACAAGCTTCGTGAAGTGCTGGCAAAGAAAATCGATCGCATTAACGCGTCGATAGAAAAGGCTGAAGATCGCGTTCGTGAAGCACAGTTCGATGCCGAAAGCCGCAAAAGCGATCAGCGTACCAGTCAGATGCTCGACATCGCGGGCGGGTTGCTTGGCGGCCTGCTCGGCGGGCGTCGCAGAACCCGCTCTATTGCCAGTGGTATACGTCGCAGTCAAAGTAAGGGGCGAATGGCAGAGAAAGCCGAACAGCGCCTTAAAACTGCCGAAAACCGTTACGAAGAGCTACTCGAAGACCGTGAACAACTCGAGAACGAGCTTGCCGAAGATCTATACGGTATTCAGGATGAATGGGAGGAAAACGCACGCGACATCGAAGAGATGGTGGTTGGATTGGAGAAAACCGATATCACCATAGATGACGTCGTATTGGTGTGGATACCGACTGACTAGGATTCGGTGCGCTTTTAATAGCTGAAGTTTGCGTCGCGCGGACTTGGCGGCTGTTGTATTACTTTTAGCGTTGCGGCTTATCGCAGCGCTTTGTCAGGCTGCTTTGTCAGGCAGCCTTGCGGTTCTGTTTACAGTGCTCGTGGTCAATCGCTCTGACGTCTTCCGGTATCTGATCTCCCTGTACCGGTTTTGAATAGTAATAGCCCTGAACAGTGTCGATACCCAGTAACTGCACCTGACGCAGCTGATCATCGGTTTCAACACCTTCGGCAACGGTATGAAATTCCAGCCGCTGCGCCATACTGGCAATGCTTTCCAGTAGCAGACGCTGTGTACGGGTGCCGTTGTCAATCTTGGTGATAAAAGAGCGGTCTATCTTCAGGGTGTCGAGCGGCAGGTCCTGCAAATAGCTCAGTGATGAATAACCGGTACCAAAATCATCCAGCGCGATGCGTATGCCGAGATCATGCAGTGCATTGAGTTTGCTGACTACCAGATCAATCTCCGCCATTGCCACGCTTTCAGTGATTTCTATCTCGAATGAAGCAGGGTCCAGTTTTTCGCGTTGCAGGGTGTCGGTAATGAACTTCACCAGGTCTCCATGCAGAAACTGATGCGCCGACACGTTGACCGACATACGCAGGTGTAACCCGAAGTCGTTCTTCCAGCGTGCTGATTGCTGTGCCGCTTCTCTAATTACCCACTGACCGATAGCAGGTAGCAACCCGGCGTCTTCCGCAACCGGTATAAAGTGAAACGGTGAAACCATTCCGCGTTCTGGGTGGCGCCAGCGGATCAGTGCTTCAACGCCTTCGACAACACAGTTTTCAAGGTCGAACTGTGGCTGATAGTGTAGTTCGAATTCGTTGTTGTCCAGCGCGTGGGCCAGTTCGGTTTCCATTTGCTGGCGTTCCTGAAACGCCTGCGCTATTGAGGCTTTATACGGCAGTATGCTGCCCTGTCCCGATTGTTTTGCAGCGTGCAAGGCAAGATCTGCCGCTCTTCGCAGGTTTTCACTGTTGTCTGCATCCTGCGGAAAGCAGGCATAGCCGATACAAATACCCAGTTGCAAAGACTGACCGTCAATGTCGTAGCAGGTACCAACCTTGTTTAAAAGACTCTGTGCCACATATTTTGCTCTGGTGCGATCGGTATCTTTGAGTAACACGGCAAACTCATCGCCGCCCAGTCTTGCAACCATTGTTGTTGGACTGACACTACGTTGCAGTCGGCCTGCCACCTGCTGTAGTAACTTGTCGCCAACGGTTTGCCCGTGACTGTCATTGATGGCCTTGAATTTGTGCAGGTCTACTTTCAGTAGACTCGCTGTCGTATTCGGTTCGATCAGATCTTCACAATGGTTCTTGAAGTTTCTGCGATTAGAAAGACCGGTGAGCTCATCGTGTGTTGCCTGATGATGTATACGTCTGACAATCCATGTGGCTGCGATCATAAGTAAAACGCTTAGAGCCACCAGTATCAGATCGATAACCAGGTTGCGTGCAGCCCGTGATTCGGCCGCCGCCACGTTTTGCATGGAAATATTGTTTGCATGCTGCAGTATTGCATCGCTACGTTCGTCAAGCCCGGTGGCGATTTTTCTCCAGTCATAATTGGTGTAGGGCGGTGCAGTGTTGTTAGCGAGTGCACCTGCTAGTTGACGCACTGCGACAATATAGTTGTCGGTGAACCATAGGTTCAGGTCAATAGCCAGGGTATGCAATTCTTTTCCAACGTTGGCGTAAGCGTCTATTCGTCGAATGGTTTCTACGCTCTTCTCTATACTGCTTTGCAACGCACTTGCCTGTGTCTGTGCATCACCCAGCGCAGTGCTGCCACCGGTTATGTATCCTTCAAACAATGCGGTCAGAAGTTGGTTTGCAAGTGTGATATTCCATGCGGCATCGGAGATTGAAAAAATGTTCTGGGTAGCGCGTGACTGCTCTGAAGTGATGTAGGTCATGCCGTGCCGCAACACCTCGAGCTTTTCTATTAGCTCGCGGTAATAGTTGAGCACGTCGAGTTGCAGGCTTTTGTTGCGCTCGTCGATGGGGTAATTCAGATCGTGAGCCAGGGTGCTTCGTTTTGAATCAATTTCTGCCAGCTGTTTTTCCAGATCGACAATCAGGCTCTGCAGATGGGTCGGCTGGAAACGCAGATGGCTGACGTACTGCTGATTCGAAATGACCTGCCTGAGTCGGCTCATCACAGTGTTTACTGCTTTGTCGGTGCTGGCGCGTGGCCTCAGCAGTGACTCGGCAGCAAAGAACAATCCATCAATACCGGTCAGCCAGTAGGACGCGGAACGTTCCTCTGCGAGCACAATCGCCGCGTCCCGCAGGACCGCGTCGGTTTCCATAAAATGTGTCAGATGCCGTGCGTCATTCCGCTCATTGTTGGCCACCAGCAAAAAGCTGATACTCAGCCACAGTAGCAGTGCTACCAGAATGGCGCTGAATACGAGTACACCTTTGCGGAGGTTGTTGGCGGGTATCATGTCTCGTTATTGAGTACAGTAAGGGGCGAGCGGCTTGAATTGATCGTTGAGCATTTTTTACAGTCCTTGCTGCGATTTCGGCAGTCTGTCGTGACTTTGAAGTGTTTTCGGTAACATACCCGTAAATACAGTTTTTCAAGCTACAGCAGCTCATTTAATGCGTGGTAAATGCCACCAACCAACGGCTTGATGTTGCAGATTCATCTATGCCTGTGGCTTATTAAAATTGCGTGTGTTTTTGTCGTGATTAGTGGGCTGATTAATCTCGCTCGGCGTTAAATTAGCACTTACAAGGACATCTGGTTGCTCAGGTCAACCGATGGTGCACCGGGTATTTAAATGAACACGGGTAGGGTAATGAATAACTCAGGTCGGCAATCGATCAACGGCGTTTCTATTAGCACGAAAGGTGATTTCCTAACGATAGACACCGGTGCACAGAACCTTCGTTTCCATAGTATCTGGCTGCGAGACAACGCTGCTGATAACGAGACGCGCTCGGCCGACAACGGTCAGCGTCTGATTACCCTCGCCGACATTCCGGCCAATACCACTATCGACCGGGCTGAATACCGTGAGGCGGCGCTGGCGGTTCGCTTTCAACCTGAAAACAAAACCATCCTCTACGATATCAACTGGCTGTTACGACACGCGTATGACGGCAGGCAGCAGCGTGAGCAAGGCTGGGTCGGTAAAACCATTGAACTGTGGGATGCCGGTCTGGCTAATCAGGTGCCGTCGGCGGACTTTAACATTGTTTCACATTCTGCAGATGCACTGTCTAAATGGTTGTCGCAGGTGGCGCGCTTTGGTTTTGGCAAACTGATCGGCGGGCCGGTGGAAGAGCAGGCGGTACTTCGGGTGGTTGATCTTTTCGGTCATGTCCGTGAAACCAACTACGGCCGCCTTTTTGATGTACGTGCGGAGATAAACCCGAGCAATCTGGCTTACACCGGTCTTGGCTTACAGGCACATACCGATAACCCGTACCGCGATCCGGTGCCGACGCTGCAGGTGTTGTACTGTCTTGAGAGCTCAGCGCAGGGCGGCGACAACATGGTGGTCGATGGCTTCGCCGCTGCCAAGGCACTGCAGAGTGAGAATCCCGAGTATTTCGATGTGCTGAGCCGTCACTGTGCACGTTTTGAGTATGCAGGTTCTGAAAGCGTGCAACTACGGGCACGTCGACCGATGATCGAACTTGCACCTGATGGTGAGCTTACCGGCGTACGCTTTAATAACCGCTCCGCTGCAGCAATTACCGATGTCAGCTTTGAACAAATGCAGCTTTACTACGATGCGTACCGGCGGCTTGGCGAGATAATTGACGACCCCGCAATGGAAGTATCGTTCAGGCTCAACCCCGGTGAGTGTTTTATCGTGGATAACACCCGTGTGCTGCATGCACGTAAAGGGTACTCCGGTGAGGGTTCGCGCTGGTTGCAGGGTTGCTACGCAGACAAAGATGCACTGCTGTCTACGGTCGCGGTACTGGCGGCCAAAGAAGCAACAAGAGAAGGAATGGCTGTATGACTAACAAAAAGATGTCGGAGCATTTAACGGCGGATAATATTGTCGCGTTCCTGGAAGACATTTTCGCCAGGCGCGGTGGCGAGGAGTACCTTGGTGAGCCGGTAACTATGGCACAGCATATGTTGCAGGGTGCGACACTTGCGGAAAAGAACGGCGAAAGTGAAACCTTAATAGTCGCGGCATTGCTGCATGACATTGGTCACTTCACCAGTGAGTTTGGCACTTTCAGCATGGACGATACCAAAGATAAGTATCATGAAGTGGCCGGAGCCGAGGTGTTGCAGGGCTTTTTTCCGTCACTGGTTATCGATTGCGTGCGCCACCATGTTGCGGCAAAACGATTTCTGTGTGCGACGGAACCGGCATACTTTAACAAGTTGTCTGAAGCATCGGTGCATTCGCTTAACCTGCAGGGTGGAGCTATGTCAGATGCAGAAGTTGCCGAATTTAAAAGTCAGCCCAATCTTTCAGATATTGTTAAAGTTCGCTACCTCGACGATGCCGGTAAGTCAGCCGATATGGAAACGCCGGGGTTTTCGTATTTTGCACCGATGGTGCAGCGGGTGGTTGATGCGCACATCGCCACCCAATAGTACTAATGGAATGTGTTATGAGCATGCTATGTGTGAATGTCACCATCAGCCGATACGTCTTAATATCTTGAGCATCGGAATTCAGGTAGTCTTCCCCTAAGATGAAAATCAATGTTATCACCACCGGTGGCACGATAGATAAGATCTATTTCGATGCAAAGAGTGATTATCAGATCGGCGACCCGGTCATTGGGGCGTTGCTGCAGCGGATGGGCATGACAGTCGACTTCAGCGTACAGTCCCTGATGCGAAAAGACAGCCTGGAACTGACCGATACTGATCGCCAGTCGATTGTAAATGCTGTACTTGAGTCAGACAGCGATCACATACTGGTAACGCATGGTACAGACACCATGGTTGAAACCGGTAAGTGGCTGCTTAAACATGCACCGCAAAAGCATGTGGTACTAACGGGTGCTTTACAACCTGCAGCGTTTCGTGAAACCGATGCGGTGTTTAATATTGGCTGCGCCATAGGCGCATTACAAATGGTAAGCCCCGGTGCTTATATCGCCATGAATGGTCAGGTGTTTGATGTGACGCGGGTAACCAAAAACGTTGCTGCCAACCGTTTTGAATCAATATAGCGCTACAGACAACGTGTGTTACCGGCATCGCATTGCGTGCTTTAAATACACCATGAAAAGTCACTGATGGATATTCCTGTCGTTATCGTTGGTGCCGGACTCAGCGGGTTAACTGTCGCCCGGCAACTGAGCTTGCAACAAATCCCTTACGTAGTGCTAGAGGCGCGGGGCCGACCCGGTGGTCGCATTCTTTCGGAGTCTGTGGGTAGCCAGGCGTCTGCCAGTGCTGTTGATCTCGGTCCATCGTGGTTCTGGCCCGGGCAACATCACCTTGAAACGCTAATTGCTGAGCTCGGGCTAAACGCTGAAGTATACGAACAGTACAGCGCGGGGTTGAGTGTAATCGAGTATGCCGGCAATCAGATTGAACACAGGGCCGGTGGTGCTTCAATGGCCGGTTCCCTGCGGCTGGATGGTGGAATACACCGGTTAATCGATGCGCTGTACAACGGAAAGAAAGAGTCGGTCAGATTAAATGCCGAGGTAACAAAAATATCGCAGTCCGCAACCGGTGTAACAGTGCAGGCCACGGTATCCGGAGAACCACAGGCGTTTAACGCCCGTCACGTGGTGCTGGCTGTTCCACCCAGGGTGGTTGCGCATCGTTTTACGTTTGACCCTGTTTTTACTGCACAGCAGCAACAGTCGATGCAGCATGTGCCAACCTGGATGGCCGCGCATGCCAAGGTGGTTGCACTTTACAAAACACCGTTCTGGAGAGAACAGAATTTGTCGGGTGATGCGATGAGCCAAATCGGTCCGTGTGTGGAAATACACGATGCAACACCACGCAGCGCGAGTGTTGGGGCACTGTTCGGGTTTGTTGGTATTCCGGCAACACACCGGCGATCACATGACAAAGAAATTCAACAACACGCCATCGCGCAATTTGCCAGACTGTTTGGAGATGCCGCTGCAGAGCCGCTGGAAATTTATTACAAAGACTGGGCAGTCGATCGGTTCACCGCCACACCCGACGATATTAATGCTGCTGCCGGGCATGCCACAACACAAATACCTGATACGCTGTGGCAAAACCGTATTGTGCTTGCCGGCACGGAAACCGCCGGCTTGTCCGGACACAGCAACGGGTACCTGGAAGGTGCTGTAGAGGCGGGTGTTCGTGCAGCAGACAGAATTGCCGCTGCATTCACACCATAGTGGTTATTGCCGCAGCATTCGTTGTTTTTGTTCTTCGGCAAGTGTCAGGTGGCCGGTTTTTATCCAGAGTCGCGCACCATGATCACCGGTGCGGGCGCTAAACGTATAGCCCACCGGCAGACGCAACCAGGCGTGCCTGACAAGGGTGTCTGTGCCTTCAGTAAAGCTGCCGTCCAGCACCAGTAACTCGGCACCACCTTCGGTATTAATAGTGATATCCGAATTCGGTTGCCACTGTTCAAGTTGAACAGTTTCGTGTTTATCTTTAAACAACACTGCACTTTGTACATCACTGCGATATTGATCCTGAGCTAGTGGTGTGTTGTTCATATCAATACGAACAGGTGTGCGGTCATTGAGATCAAACTGCCAGAGTTTTACGAATATGACACAGCCGGGTTCAGAACCCGGTGTATGGCTTGACTGTGGCGGGTTCCTTACATAAGTGCCAACCGGAAAGTCGCCGTGTTCATCCTGAAAAACACCATCGAGCACAATAAATTCTTCGCCGCCTGTATGTACATGTGCCGAGAAGTGACTGTTAGGTTCGTAACTGACAATAGTCGTTGCACGCGCGACTTCAGCACCGACACGGTCAAGTACCCGCCGTCGTACGCCTTTCATTGGAGAGTCCTGCCACTCAAGCTTTTCGGTATCGATAACAGTACGTTGTGAAAAATCGGCGTTAACTTCCATGGGAATCTCAATCTGGTGGTAGTTGGCAGCAGTGCGGCAAACCCCGCACTGCACTGTGAATGTTAACCTGCAATGCTCGGAATATTAACCTGCGATGCTCGGTCTGGCTGCAACCCGTGCCTGCCAGTTATGCAAATTTTGCAGTGATGGCGGGATTTCAATTTCTGCAAAGCCTGCGAAGCCCAACCCTGCAAATAAGGTAATGTCTGCCATGGAAAACGCGTCACCGGCAACGAAC
>CAYZVB010000083.1:16115-17556 GCA_964481315.1 uncultured Granulosicoccaceae bacterium | reverse complement strand
GCCGATCGTGGCCACAGATTCAACCTTTACCTTTACATCGCCCGACGTATCGTCATCCAGAGGCAAAGCAGCCGACAACTGTAAGCCGACGCCTGGCCACAGCCAGCGTCCGGCCTGACCCGAAAGTGCGTAATTTCGAAACTCAGAACTATCCACTCGAAATCTGGAATCTGTCAGTCCGAGGCCAGCAAACCAATGGTCATTTGCTGCAGCAGGTGTCGCAGAGCCAAGCAATACCGGGAGTAATATTGTTGGCAGTGCTTTGTTGTACCGAACTTTCTTACCTTCCAATATCTTTCCCTGTAGAGAGCTGCAAGAGGTCCGGCGAGCCGGCGCAAAATTAAAGCCATCGGAAGCGACCCATGTCACAAATCTCAGGTGTTGCCAACAAGTGCGTTTAGCGGCATCTGCAGAGATTTGCACTGATGGGAGTCAGGGAGGTGCAAAGTAAGGGGGCGTTAGCAATCGCCTGAACTGGCGCGAATTCCCCGCAAGGGCGTCTTTATCCCTGGGAAAGCGAGTTAGTTTTCCCGAGCTGAATCGGAACTGACGTTCTCGGCTGGCGCAGGTTGCTCATCTGTTTCCGAGCTGTAGGCTGCGGGCCCCGAAACTGCACGGAAATTTCGTGTGCTGAGAATTGGTTTGGTGCGTGATGCGGTTAGCTCGCGCCAGACAATCATAATGCCCGACAATACAATCACCAGTGACCCCAGCCACACATTGCGCCCCGGTGTTTCATTGAAGAACAACGCGCCAATAATTACTGCCCACAACATTTGGCTGTACTGGAACGGAGCAATGTACTGTGCCGGTGCATTGCGATATGCATATATAAGTAGTGCCTGCCCAAGCACTGCCAGTAAACCGATGCTGCACATAATGGCAAGGGTCTGTCCGGACATTGGCTGGTAGACCCACACCATCGCCAGTGCACAAATAGACAGGTTAACCAGCAACGGATAAACAATCAGTGTAAGGCTGCTTTCACGGTTGCCGATTTTGCGCGTAATGACGGCGGTGGTGGCACTGAAAAATGCCGCGGCCATACCGGCGGCATGGCCGGCTGTCATTGCCTGTGTGCCCGGGTTGAGCACAATAACTACACCGAAGAAACCTAGAATAATTGCCATCCATCGATACCACTTCACACGTTCTTTAAGTACCGGTATGGCAAGAATGGTAATGAGTAACGGTGCCGCAAAAATCAGTGCATACGCCTGCGCCAGTGGAAGCGATTTAAACGCGTAGAACGCACATACCATGGAGCCGAATATCGATACACATCGCACTGCTACCAGCTTTGGCAGGTTGGGCCGCAGCAAAATTTGTTCACGCTGCAGTGCAATAAACAATGTGAACGGAACAAAGCTAAACAGAACGGCAAAAAAACCAATCTGAAACAGCGAATATGCCTGCAGGGTTTTTATCAGTGCATCGTGCA
>CAYZVB010000083.1:0-16105 GCA_964481315.1 uncultured Granulosicoccaceae bacterium | reverse complement strand
AAAAGGTGGCGAAGCCGGTCAGCGCAATCAGTGTACAGACGGTGACGCTGCCGGTAGGTTTTGCAGAAGTATTGGTCACTTAAAGAAGGGCCGGTGGGGGAAGTACACTATGGTACTTCCCGTGCCACGTTATATCAGTAAAAGAATAGAAGGTAGACGAAAAGTGTTTTTACTTTTGTTGCTACGGGCACAGACCCTTGCTGTCATAGACGTCAAAAAACGCATCGGCAATATGTGCTTCGCCTGTGGCGTTGGGGTGTATCTGATCGCTTAGCATATTGGCAGTAAAACCTGAGCGCACATCAACCAAATGAACGTTAGATGAGCTCAGTTGAGCCACATAAGATTCTATTCTTGTGCCCAGTTGCTGCACTTTGGTTCTGGCGTCGTCACGCATCCATGGGATCAAATTAGCGACCAGTACAACAACCGAGTCGTTGTGTTGGTGGATCAGTGAAATGATCTGATCAATTTCGGCGATAGTGCTGTCAACGCTATCGGTTTTCATATCGTTGCTGCCAATGTGCAGTAATACAATATCCGGGTCGTAGGTCGCCATGCTATGTGCAATACCGCGGTTTTCTCCGGCAGATGTGGTATGGCCGGTTAGAAATTGATCGGCTTTGTGGCCACTGTAACTCTCATGCGGACTGGTAAACACGTTGGCGGCGAAATTAGTAGTCTGTGAACCGACAAGTTTATAACCGCAGTCGGCGTTGTTTAGCAGGTCGACAAGCGGTTTCCGATACGAAGCCTGACCGCGGAAGCCGTGGGTGATCGAATCACCGACTGCCATGACCACTTTGTCCGGTGTCGGAGCAGGCGTCGGTTCCGGATCCGGTGTCGGGGCAGGTGTTGGGTCGGGAGCTGGTGTCGGTTCCGGATCCGGTGTTGGATCTGGTGTCGGATCGGGAGTCGGGGCTGGTGTGGTGCTAACTGCGACGCGGCAACTTTGATTGTTCTCCCAGCCCCAGCCGTCGTTGTCCGGGTCGCTTGCTGCGCTCGCGCAACCCGGCGTACCGGGTTGAGTTGAGTCGGTCGGGTCGGTGCTGTCGGCAACAATACAGCTCTGATTGTTTTCCCAGCCCCAGCCATCATTGTCTGAATCGCTCGAAGCGTCGACACATAATGGCACAGCGGGTGTTGTGGGGGTGGAGTTGCTAACCACCCGGCAACTGGCGTTGTTTTCCCAACCCCAGCCGTCACCGTCGGAGTCGCTGGCAGCGGTTGCACAGGCAGGATGTGTCGATGCCAGCAATGGGTTGGTGGCAGCAAAAGCATAAAGTGAAGTGAGTACCAGCAGGTGTCGGTATAGCAAGGCGGGGTTCCAGTTTCGTGACGCGCGGAGTCTAGTACTAATGTAGATCAGTTACTGTTATAAATTGTTGTCGAGGCGGTCTTGCAGCGGTTTCTGCACAGCTTGTAATTCATCGACGTTATTGCACACAACGGTTATGATTCAACGGCACCAGTTAGAGAGAGGATGATATGCATAACAATGCGGCAACGTGGTTTGTTGATCGTCACGGCGGTGAAGGTCGCGGAGACAACATCGCGTTTCGCGAGGCATTTGGTAGTCGGCGATCCATCAGCTACCGTGAATTGTCCGATCGCACCTCGCAGGTGGCCGGGGCTTTTGTTCGCGCAGACATTCATCGTGAAGAACGGGTGGCGTGCCTGGTGCTCGATCAGATCGAGTACCCGGAAATCTTCTGGGGTGGCTTGAAAGCCGGTGTGTTACCAGTTGCGATCAATACTCTGTTGTCTACTGATGTTTACGAAACCATTCTCAACGACAGCAGAGCCAGCTGTTTGCTCGTGTCGGCAGAGCTGTGGGATGCTGTGAAACCGGCCGCTGAACGTTGCGGCCACCTGCGCAAAATTATTTACATAGGCGATGACGCACCGGACGGGCTGATCAGCTACAACGACTTTATAGCCGGCGCTGAACCTGTTGCTGCGGTTGAGGTCAGTAGTGATGAATGTGCGTTCTGGCTGTATTCATCGGGTTCTACCGGACAACCTAAAGGGGTGCGTCATGTTCACGGTGCGCTACGGGCAACCGCTGATACCTATGGTGCGCAGGTGCTGGGCATAAAGGAAGACGATGTCGTCTATTCGGTAGCGAAAATATTCTTTGCCTACGGCCTCGGCAACGCCATGACCTTTCCCATGTCGGTAGGTGCCACCACCGTGTTGTTTAACGGCCGCCCGACACCGGATGTAGTGGCAGATATAATCAGCGCTGAACAGCCAACCATATTTTGTGGTGTGCCGACTTTGTATGCCGCAACCCTTGCCCACCTTGAACAAAACGGTGTGCCCGACAACCGGCTGCACACCTGTATCTCTGCCGGAGAAGCACTGCCCGAAGATATCGGCAACCGCTGGCGTGCGCTGGTCGGTGTAGATATTCTCGATGGTGTCGGATCGACTGAAATGCTGCACATATTCTTATCTAACAGTCCCGGTGATGTGCAATACGGTACCTCCGGTGTGGCGGTACCCGGTTATGAAGTGAAGTGCGTTAACGAAAACGGCAACCTAATTAAAACCGGTGAGGTTGGTGAGCTGCTGGTGAAAGGGGAGTCTTCTGCAGAGGGCTACTGGAACCAGCGCCTTAAAACCCGCCAAACGTTTGAAGGTGAGTGGACGCGCACCGGTGATAAATACGAAATAAACAGTGAAGGGCGCTATATCTACTGTGGTCGTACAGACGATATGTTTAAAGTATCGGGCATCTGGGTCAGTCCATTTGAAGTAGAACAGGCGCTGGTATCTCATGCAGCGATACTGGAAGCGGCGGTGGTGTCTGCGAAAGACAGTGATGGACTGGAAAAACCGAAAGCGTTTATCGTACTGCAGCAGGGAGCAGATGGCGCGCCGCAGGATGCAGAGCTTAAGGAATACGTTAAAGATAAAATCGGCAAGTGGAAGTACCCCCGCTGGATAGAGTTTGTGTCTGAATTGCCGAAAACCGCTACCGGTAAAATACAACGCTTTAAGCTGCGTGATTCTGTGTAGTGAAAAACGGCAATGTAACGAATGGCTTTTTACAGGCGGGGAAAGTTAATCTCGAATGGCAGTGCTACGGTGATCCTTCGCAGCAGATAACGTTGGTGTTACTGCATGAAGGGCTCGGTTGCGTTGAGCTGTGGCGTGATTTTCCAGAGCAGCTTGCCGAACACACCGGCTTTGCAGTGCTTGTCTATTCACGTGCCGGTTACGGCAGGTCGGATACAGTTTCGCTGCCACGGCCTACAGACTATATGACCATAGAAGCACAGCAGGTAGTGCCGGAAGTGTTGAGGGCGGCCAGCGTCAGTCGCTGCGTGTTGGTGGGGCATTCCGACGGTGCGACTATCGCTGCAATCTATGCTGGCACCATGCAGGACTTTAAAGTGCGCGGTGTGGTACTGATTGCTCCACATTTTTTTGCCGAGCAAATCTCCATTGAAGCGATTGCCCTTGCCGGAGATGAATACCGTAATGGTGGGCTTAAACAAAAGCTGGCCCGTTATCACGACAATGTCGACGCTGCGTTTTACGGTTGGCATGACGCCTGGCTGTCTGATGAATTTAAGCACTGGAATGTCAGTGAAGTAATCGACTACTTCAGAGTGCCGGTGCTTGGCATACAGGGTGTCGATGATCAGTACGGCACGCTTGCTCAGCTACATGAAATTCGCTCGCGTTGTTACTCGCCGTTTGATGAGTTGCTGCTTAACAACTGTGGTCACTCACCGCATATAGAACAGCCGCAGCAAACACTTGAATCGATTGCCGGCTTCTGTAAACGGCTCACCTCAATCGGTGCCTTTGACTGAATGGCCGGATCTGACCAGGCAGTTACCTGGCGTCCGCCGCACGCCTATGTTCCGGGTGTAAACCAGCGACACGCCGAGGACCTGTTCGATTTCTTAAAAGAAGGTGTGTCATCGTGCGCGCTAAATGATTTACCCGAAAGCAATACCTGGCAACACGCTATGGCTTTTTTGCATGATGGATATTTCTGGGAAGCGCATGAACTGTTCGAATGTATCTGGATGGCGTGTCCGCCCAACTCACCTGAAAAGCTGTATGTACAGTCGCTGATTCAACGCGCCAATGCGGCGTTAAAACAGAAAACCGGGCAGCTCAAGGCTTCACAAAAAATTGAGCAGCACGCTCAGACGCTACACACCGAGGCCGTCCGGCGATCTGCGTCGGTGCTTTTTGGGCGATCGGAATATGCATTATAGTGCATAAAATAGCTATATAATTCGAGAATGACTTTACCTGGCAGGAAATGAGCAATATAGTGCTAAAAACGATCTGCAGGGCAGGCCATGGTCTCCAGTGTTATCGAATTTCAAACCGACCCGTCGCAATACCGGCACTGGCGAGTTGAGTACGACGGTGCGGTTGCCAGTCTTATCATGGACGTCGATGAAGACGGTGGGCTGTTTGACGGCTACAAGCTGAAACTCAATTCATACGATCTTGGCGTCGACATCGAGCTTGCCGACATTGTGCAGCGCATGCGCTTTGAACACCCGCAGGTAAAAGTGGTGGTCATGCGCTCCGGTAAAGAGAAAGTTTTCTGCGCCGGTGCCAACATCAGAATGCTTGGCGGGGCATCGCACAGCCATAAGGTTAACTTCTGCAAGTTCACCAATGAAACCCGCAACACGTTTGAAGCGGCAGAAGAAGATTCCGCTCAGAAGTACATAGCTGCGGTGCGTGGTTCGTGTGCCGGTGGTGGCTATGAACTGGCACTGGCCTGCAACCATATCGTTTTAACCAACGACAGTTCATCTGCAGTAGCGCTGCCTGAAGTTCCACTGCTTGCGGTGTTGCCCGGTACCGGCGGGCTGACTCGAATTACCGACAAACGCAAGGTGCGTCGCGACAGAGCAGATATTTTTTGTTCGCTTGAAGAAGGCATAAAAGGTCAGCGCGCAGTTGACTGGCGACTGGTTGATGAAATTGCCGCAAACTCAAGCTTTGATGAAAGCGTGAATGAAACTGCCAATGCGTTTGCCAAAGCCTGTGATCGCACAAAACCTGAAAGTGGTATTGCACTGGGTGCGCTTGATCGAACCATCGCTGACGATGGCTCGCTGCAGTACTCACTGGTTAAGGTCGACATTGACCGCACTGCAGGCGTTGCCCATATAACTCTACAGGGACCGGACAGTGACGCCGTTGACGGACCTGCTGCTATGAAGGAGCAGGGTGATCAACTCTATCACCTGCGTCTTGCCAGAGAACTCGATAACGCCATATTGCATTTGCGCTTCAATGAAACGCAGATTGGTGTGCTGGTGTTTCAGTCACAGGGTAATCTTGACACACTGCTGCAACACGAGAGTGTGCTGCTGCAACATGCAGATCACTGGCTGGCCAACGAAATACTGCAGTACTGGAAGCGTGTCCTGAAACGTATTGATGTCACTTCCCGGTCTTTGGTGGCGCTGGTAGAAAACGGTTCGTGTTTTGGTGGTTTGCTCGCTGAAGTTCTGTTTGCGGTAGATCGCACCTACATGATGGAAGGTGAGTTCGAAGACGACGAAAGGTCCGAGGCAGCCCTTGCGCTGACAGACGCCAACTTTGGATTAATGCCAATGGCAAACGGCCTTACCCGTTTGCAAACCCGCTTTATCGGTGAACCGGAAGCGGTAGATGCTGCTGCCGGCAGTACCGGCAAACCGCTTGACGCAACCGAAGCAGAAGGTCTGGGTTTGATCAGTGTGGCACTCGATGAAATAGACTGGGACGATGAGATTCGTATTTTTCTCGAAGAGCGTGCGTCGTTCAGTCCGGATGCAATGACCGGCATGGAAGCGAACCTGCGTTTTGCAGGTCCGGAAACCATGGAAACCCGTATATTTGGTCGACTCACCGCCTGGCAGAACTGGATTTTCAACCGTCCGAATGCGGTTGGTGAAAACGGTGCGTTACAACGTTACGGCACAGGTAAGCGTGGTGAATTCAGTAAAGAGCGGGTCTGAAACTACAACTCGTTTTTTAATGTTCACTATATCAAAATAAATCAACCGGAGATGGCTCATGCAGTCCAGCCTCAGTGTTAACTACGATACCTTAATCCCCAACAACGTCGGCCTTGCCGACGACAAGAAAGTGCTAAAAGCACTGGAAAAATGGCATCCCGGATACATCAACTGGTGGAACGATCTGATTCCGAAGAACTTTCAGGAGTCGATGGTTTATCTGCGCACCGCAGTGGGTGTTGAAGCGAAAGGCTGGGCTAAGTTCGATTACGTCAAAATGCCTGACTACCGCTGGGGCGTGTTGCTGGCACCGGAAAAAGAAGACCGGGTTATTCCGTGTGGAGAACATGCCGGTGAGAAGGCGTGGCAGGAAGTGCCCGGTGAATACCGCAACCTGCTTAAGCGACTAATTGTCATTCAGGGCGACACCGAACCAGGTTCAGTAGAACAGCAACGCTTTCTCGGTCTGACTGCACCTTCACTTTATGACATGCGCAACCTGTTTCAGGTAAACGTTGAAGAAGGTCGTCACCTGTGGGCGATGGTGTATCTGTTGTTTAAGTACTTTGGTAAAGACGGTCGTGAAGAGGCAGACGATCTGCTGCGACGTTCTTCAGGCTCAGAAGAAGCACCGCGTATGCTCGGTGCGTTTAATGAAGAAACACCCGATTGGTTGTCGTTTTTTATGTTTACTTACTTCACCGACCGCGACGGTAAAATGCAGCTCGAATCACTGGCGCAGTCAGGCTTCGATCCGCTGTCGCGTACCTGTCGCTTTATGCTGACTGAAGAAGCACATCATATGTTCGTGGGTGAAACCGGTGTTGGTCGAACCATTCAGGCCACCATTGAAGCGATGAACAAAGCCGGTATTACCGACCCTGCAGACACCAACCGCATTCGCGATCTTGGTGTGATCGATCTGCCGACCATTCAGAAAAAGCTTAACCTGCACTATTCATTGTCATTGGATTTGTTTGGGCAGGAAGTGTCGACCAATGCTGCCAATGCGTTCAACTCCGGTATTAAAGGTCGATATATGGAGCATAAAATCGACGATGACCACAAGCTTGCGGATGATACTTACATTGTCAGAAATGTAGTCGGTGGTGCTATTGTTGAAGAAGAGGTGCCGGCACTTACCGCCATTAACATGCGACTGCGTGATGACTATGTGAAGGATGCAGCAGGTGGGCTTGGTCGCTGGAATAAAGCGATTGCAAAAGCCAACATCGACTTTCAGCTGAAGCTGCCGCACGAAGCGTTTCATCGTAAAATAGGCGTGTTTTCAGCGGTACATGCCGACCCTGACGGCAACATTATGTCAGAAGAACAGTGGCAGGCCAGTGCAGAGCAATGGCTGCCCACTGCTGCAGATGGCGACTACATCCAGTCGCTGATGAAGCCGTGTTACGAGCCCGGACAATATGCCAGCTGGATTGCTCCGCCAAAGGTTGGCATTAACAACATGCCGGGTGACTTTGAATACGTACAGTTGCACATGGCATGAGCGCACCGCTGAAACAACATCTGATTGATCCGGAAATTTGTATTCGCTGCTATACCTGTGAGAACACCTGTCCGATCGATGCCATCGAACACGATGACAATAACGTTGTTGTGGATGCTTCAAAGTGTAACCATTGTATGGACTGTATACCGGTCTGCCCGACCGGTTCGATTGATAACTGGCGTGTGGTTACCACGCCCTATACGCTGGAAGAACAATTCGAATTCGAAGAACTTCCCGAGCAGCAGGAAGTCACTGCAGACGAGGCGACCGGCAGCGTAGAAGCACTCGATGAAGTGGTTGCCCGTTTGCTTGCAGAAGCCCATGAGGGCGCGGGTGGCAAAGCCGTTGCACCGTCGTCTGCGGCCAAGCCAACGATAAACCTGTATAACCTGGCTAAGCCGGCACGCGCAGTGGTGCAGGGTAACTACCGGTTAACCGACGACCCTGAGCACGATGTTCGACATATTATTCTCGACTTGGGCGAGCAGACTTTTCCGGTGCTCGAAGGTCAGTCGGTTGGTGTCATTGCTCCGGGCACTGATGACAACGGAGAGCCGCATCTGCCGCGGCTTTATTCAGTGTCTTCCCCGCGCGATGGCGAACGTCCAAATTTTAATAATCTTTCGCTAACCGTTAAAAGAGACGACAAAGGTGTGTGCTCCAACTATCTGTGCGATCTTGCCAAAGGTGACACGGTAGAGCTAACTGGTCCATTTGGCGCGACATTTTTAATGCCTGAAGACGCCGATGCACAGTTACTGATGATTTGCACCGGCACAGGTTCCGCGCCCATGCGTGCGTTTACCATGCGCCGAGAACGAACACTCGGAGATCGCAGTGGTGGTATGACACTGTTTTTCGGCGCCAGAACACCACAGGCACTGCCGTACTTTGGTCCGCTAAAAAAACTACCGGCCACGTTACTGGATACGCACCTGGTCTATTCACGCAGTGATAAAAAAGAATATGTGCAGGATTGTATTCGTCGTGAGTCAGACAAAATAAAAGCGCTGCTGCAGGATACGCGTTCGCATATCTATATTTGCGGCTTAAAAGGAATGGAAGCAGGGCTTGAAAGTGCTTTTGCAGATATTGCCGGTGAGATTGGTGTGAGCTGGCCGGAACTTCGTGATCGGTTGCGCAACGAAGGTCGCTACCATGTCGAAACTTACTAAGGCACAGCAGTTTAACTACCGGCTACACAGTTATGTCTGAATCACTGCCCGGTGCCAGGCAGGATGGCAGTTCCCTCCTTGAGTCAGTGGGGCAGCGTGTTCATCAGGCAAGAAAGCAGCGCGGCTTATCGCGGCGTGAGTTGTCGGAACGTTCCGGTGTATCGCCGCGATATATTGCACAACTTGAAGGTGGCGCTGGCAATGTATCAATTGCACTGCTTTATAAAATTGCCGCTGCACTGGACTACAAAATTGAATCCATGTTGCACGACACCCCGTCAGTTCCCTTTCCTGTAAACCATGGCAATGAAACTGGAGACTGTGCTGCGCTGCGTAATGAAGTGTTGCAGCAGTTACAAACTGCCGATACCGCGACTCTCGAGCGGGTTAAGCAACTGCTACACAATCGCGTTGCCGATCGTGCGCAACGCATTTGTCTGATCGGGCTTCGCGGCGCCGGAAAATCAACTCTGGGCAAGATGGCTGGTGATGCGCTGCAGATTCCCTTTGTAGAGCTTAACAGCGAAATCGAGCGCATTGCCGGCATGCCGGTGGCCGAGATTATTGCGTTATATGGAACAGGGGGTTATCGCGAACTTGAATCACGGGCAGTGAGGGAAGTTGTCGATCAACACCAGCGAGTGATTCTCGCTGTTGCTGGTGGTGTTGTCGGTAGCGCTGAAACGTATCAACTGGTGCTCGACCGATTTTCGTGTGTATGGCTTAAAGCATCGCCGCTTGAACACATGGAGCGGGTAGTCGCCCAGGGAGACACCCGCCCGATGGCAGGTAACCCCGCCGCCATGCAGCATCTGAAAAACCTGTTGTCAGATCGTGAGAAGGAATACTGTAAGGCGCAGGCGATGGTGGATACAGAAGGACAAACTGCCGAGCATTCTTTGCGGCAACTGCTGGAAACGGTCAAAATGGAATTACAGATCTCCGGCCTTTCGTGAGTCAGACTTCACTCGGCAAGACAGTGTTCTTGTATAATATGGCGATGTACAAACTGTTATAAACTGAATATTTTTCTGACGGGCACGGCGGTGCCTGCTGGCGAACGTTGCACACCGAATAACAACAACCAGACTACAGAACAAACAATGTTGCCAGTCCCAGATCAACTTAATTCCGCTTATCAGGTGTTTTCATCTTGAAGTTGACGAGAACGGATAAGTTTCTGAAGTTTGGAGGGTTTTCGGCAGCGATACTTTGCCTGCTGCCAATGGTTGCTGTGGTCATTGCCGCTGCCATGGGAACAACCGGCACGCTTTCACATTTGGCAGATACGGTTTTATTGCGGTACACACTGACGACGCTGTGGCTTGTTGCTATTGTTGTGGTCGGAACCACCATCATTGGCACCGGTGCGGCGTGGCTGGTCACCATGACACGCTTCCCCGGTCGTGGTGTGCTTGAAGTGATGCTGGCGCTGCCGTTTGCGTTTCCCGCATACGTCATGGGGTATGCATACACTGATTTTCTGGATCACCCCGGCAGTGTACAAACCTTTTTAAGGTCAGTGAATGACTGGGGGCCAAAAGACTACTGGTTCCCGGAAATCCGCAGCATTGGTGGTGCCGGAATAATGTTTGTACTGGTGTTATACCCGTATGTGTATTTGCTTGCCCGCTCGGCTTTTTTACGTGAGTCTGCAACCGCCAACCTGGCGGCACGCAGCCTTGGACGCGGACCAATGGGTGCATTTTGGCGCGTGTCACTACCGGTAGCCCGACCTGCAATTGCCGGCGGGGTGCTGCTGGCAGTCATGGAGACTATTGCAGACTTTGGTACGGTCAGCTACTTCGGTATTCAAACGTTTGCCACCGGCATTTATACCAGCTGGTTTTCGTTTGCAGACCGGGGTGCCGCCGCACAACTGGCATTTTGCCTGCTGATATTTGCGTTGTTTTTAGCAATGCTCGAACAGATGCAGCGCGGAGCGGCACGCAATCACGGATCGGGCCCTAAAGAACGGCAGCCTAAAAAAGCGCTACTTACCGGCTGGCGTGCGTTTGGTGCGTTTTTCTTTTGTGCACTGCCTGTACTCTTCGGTTTTGTGTTACCCATTACATTGTTAATAACCATGGGGTTTGAGTCACAACAGAATCTGTTTAGTGATCGTTATCTCGGGTTTATAAAGAACACGATCATTCTCGCCTCGACTGCCTCAATAGCGACTGTATTTATGGCAATTGTGCTGGCCAGCTACAAACGCTTTCGGCCCGGTAAAGTAGCACAAGGTGCAGTAAACATCGCACGCATTGGTTATGCAGTTCCAGGTGGTGTTATTGCAGTCGGGTTGCTGGTGCCTTTTGCCGTCTTTGATAATCTGGTCGATGCCTTTGCTGAAGCAACCTTCGGTATTTCCACCGGGCTGATCTTTACCGGCACTATTACTGTTTTAGTGTTTGCCTACATGGTGCGATTTATGGCTGCAGCGCTAAATACATATGAAAGCGGCTTAGCCACACTCAATACAAATCTTGAATCAGTATCGCGCACACTTGGCACTAACTCGGCTGGCATTCTTTCCCGTGTTCACCTGCCAGTGCTAAAAACCAGTGTGTTCACTGCCATGCTTATTGTGTTTGTCGATGTCATGAAAGAACTGCCGGCGACACTGATCATGCGGCCATTCAACTTTGACACGCTTGCGGTGCAGGCGCATCGACTGGCATCAGACGAGCGGCTGGCGGGGGCTGCCGTACCTTCGCTTGTGATTGTGTTAATCGGTTTGCTGCCGGTGATTCTGCTGTGTCGAAGGCTTTCCCGAAACGAATAACTTAAAAAGCAGTTGCCAAAGAAGGTACAACAAAAAAAGCCGGAGCAATGCCCCGGCTTTTTTTATGCACAACGTCAGAACTGTGTGTGGCTTGCTTACTTCCAGCCGGATTCGTTCAAGAGTTTCTGCGCTGCCGCGACGTTATCAGCAATGGTTGCCGCATCGAGATCGTCCGGCTTAAAGAAGCCAAGTGATGCGACAGACGGGCTCAGGCCAACACCCGGTACTGACGGGTATTCGTCGTTGCCTGCAGAGAAGTACTTTTGTGCAGATTCGGAAGCGAGATACTCAAGAAACTTAACCGCATTGTCTTTGTTGGGAGCGTTCTTGGCTACACCACCACCGGACAGATTCATGTGGGCACCGATAGTGTCCTGATTAGGAAACACCCAGCCAATCATATCAATGCTGTCGGACAAGCCTTTTACCGGCCTGCGGATAGCCCGCCCGAAGTAGTAAGTGTTCGACATTGAGATATCACATTCTCCCGACACAATGCCTCGCAACTGATCAGTATCACCGCCCTGCGGATTGCGTGCGAAGTTGGCAACTACCGCTTTTGCCCAATCGCCAACTGCTTCTTCACCGAGATGTGCAATCAATGCAGCGGTAATAGTCTGTGTGTAAACATTGGAAGAAGAACGGATACATACCATGCCTTTGTATTTTGGGTCGGCAAGATCCTGGTAGGTCATTGGCGGGTCCTGTACATCGGTTTTATCGTAGAACAGGATTCGCGCGCGCTGTGAAAAACCAAACCACTGATTTTCGTCGTCCTGCAGATAGGCCGGTACGCGACGCTCAAGAACCGGTGAATCGATAGATTGCAGTACATCTGCAGCTTTAGCTCGTTCGAGTCGTGAGGTGTCTACCGTTAAAAGTATGTCTGCCGGGCTGTTTTTACCCTCTGACTGCATGCGGGTGATCAGTTCGTCTGCCTTGCCCTCAATACGGTTAACCTTGATTCCGGTTTGTTCTTCAAAGTCGGAGTAGAGACGCTCGTCCGTATCGTAGTGGCGGGAAGAATATAAATTTACCTCGCCTTCGGCAAAGGCCACAGATGCTGAGGTAGCTAAAAGGGCGGCCGCAAGTGCCACGGAGTTGGATTTGTTCATTCCTGTTTCCAAAATTTGAGCAAAGATGGTGGATTCCGGATAGACGATAAGCGCGAATACATGGCAAAATTAACCATGACAAGAATAATAATGCGAACAATTATCATTTACAATAATTAATTGACAATTTTAGTCGGAAATAGGGTTCCGGTTACTTGCAGCGGCGATTTTGAAGTGGGAGGATTGGCGGATTCTCTCCACTTTGGTGCTGTTTTAACCCCGCATAGCGCAGCGGTTTGCTGCCCTGAGTACTGCATATGAGTCAACAACTACTGGTCGAAAATCTGTGCGTTGATCTGGGCGGTCAGCGAATTGTCTCCGAGGTCAGTTTTCAACTCGAAGAAGGTGATATCGGTTGCCTGCTGGGTCCCAGTGGGTGTGGGAAAACCACCATCCTGAACACGATAGCCGGCTTCGAGCCGCCGACCGGCGGAAAAATTGTACTTGGAGAAACCGAAGTTGCGTCCGCCAGCGAGCAATTACCGCCTGAGGCACGGCGCGTTGGAATGGTGTTTCAGGATCTGGCGTTATTTCCTCATTTAACCGTGCGCCAGAACATCGCTTTCGGGCTGAAAGGGCAGGCACGTGCGGCGATAAAAAAGCGCACCGACGAACTGCTTCGAATGGTGTCCATGCAGCAGTATGCCGAAAGTTTCCCGCACCAGATATCCGGCGGTCAGCAGCAGCGCGTTGCTTTGATCAGGGCGATGGCTCCGCGCCCGCCGATTCTGTTGCTCGATGAACCATTCAGCAGCCAGGATGCAGAGCTGCGCATGCAGCTTGCGCAGGAAGTTCGTGAGTTGCTTAAACACGACGGCATTACCGGCATACTGGTCACACACGATCAGCATGAAGCGTTTGCTATTGCTGATAAGATTGGTGTGATATCGCAGGGCCGTCTGAAGCAGTGGGACTCCGCCTACAACCTGTACCATAAACCTGTAGACAGATTTGTCGCAAATTTCATTGGCGAAGGCGTGTTTGTTTGTGGCAATACGCTTGGTGATGATCAGGTTCAAACTGAATTTGGTGTGGTGAGAGGGGAGCTACTAAGTAATTTTAAGATGGGGGAACTCGTGGACCTGCTGGTACGTCCGGACGATGTTATCCACGACGATAAAAGCCCGAACAAAGCGACAGTAATCTCAAAGAATTTTCGTGGCGCCGACCACCTTTATACGCTGCTGATGCCCGGTAACACTCGTCTTAACTGTCTTGCGCCTTCGCACCACGATCATAAGATTGGTGAACGGATTGGAATTAGATTGAAGGTAGACCACCTGGTTGTATTCCCGAGTTAAAGTCAGCATAGCAAACCGGCTGAAGTCCGCTAACCGATACACTGGTTAGTGATATAAATCGCTTTGTCTGAGACTTGCGCAACTGCCGACGGGGTTGCTATCTTCTGCCTGAATTTCAGTCTGGCATACCAATGACTAAACGCATTGTATTGATAACTCACAGCATCGACGATCACAACGCGCGCGATGATCGAGCTTCAGATCAACTGGCTTCACTTGGCTATACACTTGACTGGAAAGTGCCGGCTGAAGGCGACAGTCTTGACGCGTTTACCGACGATGTTGCCGGTACTATTGTGTACGGTGGTAAGTATTGCATTAGCGATATCCCTGCGCTTTCGTTTATGCAGCAGGAAATCCGCTGGCTTGAAGCCTGTATGAAAGCCGGTGTGCCCGTTCTTGGCGCCTGTCAGGGGGCACAAATGATCGCTCATATACTCGGTGCGCCTGTTGGCCCAAAAGAAAATGGCAGTTATGAATTTGGCTACTATCCAATCAAACCCACCGAGCAGGGTCAGGGCTTCCTCCCGGCGCAGGGGTTGTATCTGACTCAGGCACATTTTCATGAGTTTCAAATTCCTGCAAGTGCCGTTCATCTCGCGCGTAGTGAACAGTTTGAAAACCAGGCGTTCAGGTATGGCGAAAAAGTTTATGGATTTCAGTTTCATGCCGAAGTTACGCCACAACAATTCAGGCGCTGGCAGGACGGTAGCTGGGGGCAGGAAATGTATGGCAAACCCGGCGCGCAATCGCGAGAGTTGCAGGACAGGCTTGGTACGCAGCACGATGCTGCAATGGATAACTGGTTTCGCGAGTTTATAAATAAGTTGTTTAAAGAAAGCTAAATTGCTGTTGTCGGGGAGGCATAATTTTAAAAATATAAATACCAGTTTGAGCCGCTGCAGTTCGATGAACTTACGCCATCGCAAATGCAACACCAGTCCCTGTGTTTTTTAAACACAATGCGCCGCCGACGAACAGTACGTGATTTTTCACCGGCACCGGTGCCACAAGAAATTATAGAGCAGGCAATTGCAGCGGCGGCACTTGCGCCAAGCGGGGCCAATATGCAGCCGTGGCACTTTGTTGCCGTTAAAGATGCCGGTATAAAATCAAAAATTCGTGCCGCCGCAGAGGCAGAAGAACGCGAGCTTTACACCAACCGTGCTTCACCGGAATGGCTTAGTGCACTGGCACCGTTGGGCACTGACGAGAACAAACCTTTTCTGGAGACAGCTCCGTGGCTGATTGCAGTATTTGCCCAAAAGTATTCGATAGATGCACAGGGTAATAAGGTTAAGCACTACTACACCCCTGAGTCTGTGGGTATCGCAACCGGAATACTGATTACCGCGTTGCATCAGGTGGGTTTGGCAACACTGACGCACACGCCAAGCCCAATGAACTTTCTTCGTGAGATTTTGCAGCGACCGGAACACGAAAAGCCCTTTCTATTACTGGTGGCAGGCTTTCCTGCCGATCATGCCACTGTACCCGTTATCAATAAAAAGCCGCTTAGTGAAATACTGGATGTGTACTAGCCTGCATTGTTTATGAGGATTCGTCATTCAGCGGAAATAGGGCAAAGCAGGTCGCTTGAACATGCGAGATGTGAAGCCATATTTTTGCCTGATGGTGAATAGACGTACTGCGAAAAAAGAGTGATTCCGATATAGGGGTTAGATCAATGAAAATAGACATTTCATAAAATTCCTCAGTCGCCTTATGAATAATGCAGGCTGGCACTGCGAACATGGTACTCCACGTCTGACAAAACCTGGCTCCAATCTCTTTAAGTAAAAACAGGAAAGCTACAAGTCATCCGAGTCGGTATGGGTAGCAGGCGAAGACCTGGAGTTTTTCCATATCGCATCACCGGCTTCATTAACCAGTTCGACTATATCGTCTCGCATCTGTGACAGGCCAAAGCCGCCGGAATAGATATAGGTTGTTATGCTCTTGCTGCCTTCTGTTTTGGAAACCTCATCTTGTTTGTCTGACGTATCAGAATTATTGTTTGCATCGGGAGCAGCTGGCTGAGGTTGCGTCGTGATAACGACCGGATAGAACGAGCTTAGCGGGTAGGGTATGCGCACCCACGATGACGATGGATTATAAGTGTGTTGGCTGGCATACCTGTAGTCACTGGTCGTTGTAAACGCGGGTGTCGGCTGAATAGTAGGTTGTTGTGTGGGCGCTGGTGCTTCGGGTTGCTTTTTAAGT